>JAZRQH010000110.1:0-6667 GCA_045649645.1 Eubacteriales bacterium | reverse complement strand
AAGTCTTCTTGACGAGCTTGCCTTTCTGTGGCTGTTCTGGATGGAGGATCTGGGCGGCGAGATAGTCTTTACGCCCGCTATGGTATACCCCTTTATCAACATACTGATAACGGCAGGATCGGGATTTGTAATAATATTATTTACTCATAAAACTTTAAAAGCCTTCACGAAAAAGTGAAGGCTTTTGTTTTGTTTATTTCATTAAAAGGTATACGAAATACGCCGCATACGCGATCAACATTATGATACCGTCAACAAGCTTGAGCATCTTCTTGCGGAACACACACAGCCACAGAAGCACGCCTGCAGCCGCCGCGATAATACAATCTGTAAGGAAGCTTGCTTCAAAGGGAACGGGCAGAATAAGTCCGGTAACACCTATTATCAGAAGGATGTTGAAGATGTTGCTTCCTACGATATTTCCTATGGCGATATCCGCCTTACCCTTGCGGGCTGCCACAACGGAGGTAAAGAGCTCAGGAAGAGAGGTTCCGAGGGCTACCACGGTAAGTCCGATAAACTTTTCGCTCATTCCAAACATCTCGGCAAGCTTGGTTGCGGCATCTACCGTTACGTTACTGCCTACGATTATCAACGCCAAACCCACAACACCCATAAGGATAAGCAGCCATACCGATCTGCCCGAGGATTCTACCTCCTCAGCCTGCATCTCTCCGCGCTTGACCATAACGAACATATAGAAGAGATATGCAGCGAAGCAAAGCAGAAGAATCAGCGCCTCCCAGAAAACTACGGCACCGCCCGTCATACCGAACACCGCAAGCAATACAGTGGCGATAAGCATAATGGGTATCTCATAGCGTACGGTGGTTTTTGCAACGGCAATAGACGTAATAACCGCGGAAATACCGAGGATGATAAGTATGTTGAGAATATTGCTTCCTACGACGTTTCCTATGGATATATCCGCGTTTCCGCCGAGAGCGGCTGTGATACTTACAGCCGCTTCGGGCGCGCTTGTTCCCATTGCAACGATGGTAAGACCTATAACTAACTGAGGGATACGGAGCTTATCCGCTATACCGGATGCTCCCTCTACGAACCAATCGGCACCCTTAACGAGAAGGGCAAAGCCGAACGCCAATAATAAAATCTGCCAAACAATAGCCATAACTAACCCCTTATTCCTGTGAGCCTACAGGGTCTACAATACTGTAGCCTACGTTTACAAGGTGGTCCGCAACTCTCTCGAGACCGAGAATAGCGGAGGAATAATAGGGACTTGCCTCAAGGCTGCAGCTTCCTTCCGCAAGACGTGCAAAGTGGCTTGCGGTAAGTGCTGTCTTTGCCTCATCCGCCTGCTCCTCAAGCTCGGAAAGCTCGGGAAGAACGCCTTGATTGAGGTTTTCAAAAGCATCCTTGGATTTAGCGGTCATACGGCTGATAAGGGTGTGCATGCTCTGTATCTCACCCTTGGCAACCTCGGAGAATACAAGACCCTTGCTCTTCATCTCTGCGCCTATCTCGTGGAAGTTCTCTGCATGGTCGCCGATACGCTCAAGGTCGTTTAATACGTGGAAATATCCACCGATGATCTTTTCGTCACTGGGCTCAACGTAAGCGGAAAGCTTGATAAGATAGTCGGTGAGAGCACTGTTGATAAAGTCGATCTCCGCCTCGTTTTCTACCACCTCTTCAGTGTTTCTGGGGTCGGAGTTCTCCATAGAATAGAAGGAATATCCGATATTCTCCTCAACCAGCGAGAACATACGGTCCATCTCCTTCTTTACCTGCATAAGTGCAACTGCGGGAGTGGTGAGAAGTCTTTCGTCCACGTAGTGGAGAGTATAGCTCTTCTCCTTCTCCTCCTTGTCCTTGATGACACGCTGAGAATACGCCACAAGCTGCTTAACGAAGGGAAGAAGTATAACGGTGGTGGTAACGTTAAATATAACGTGGAAGATAGATACTCTCATCTGGAGAGACATGGGGTCGTCACCGGGGAAGAAGGATATAAGCATATTTACAAATGCATCCTTGAATATCCACACGATAGCGGTAAAGATAACCGTACCGATAACGTTAAAGGTAAAGTGAATAAGAGCAACACGCTTGGAGTTAGCGTTGGCACCGGTACATGCAAGAAGTGCAGTAACACAGGTACCGATGTTAGCACCCAATACGATAAAGAGTGCAAGGTCAAGGGGCAGAACACCCGTACCCACCATGGTGATAACTACACCGGTAGCAGCCGAGGAGCTCTGGATAAGGGCTGTAAAGACAACGCCTATGAGTATCATGAGTAAGGGAGAGTTCACTACGGCAAAGATGCTCTCGAACATATCCATAACCTGATCGTTACGGAAAGCCTGGTCACTGCTCATGATGTCAAGACCCACGAAGATAAGTCCAAGACCGCACATGAGACTGCCCGCCAGCTTTATCTTTTCTTTTTTGGCAAAGCCCATCATAACTCCCGCAAAGGCGAAGAGGTACATTATCATATTGAATATATCGTTCTTAAGTGCAACAAGCACACCGGTAATGGTAGTACCGATGTTTGCACCCATGATGATAGGCGTAGCCTGCATAAGGGTCATAACGCCTGCGTTAACCAGACCGATGACCATGACAGAGGTAGCGGAGGAGCTCTGGATAATAGCCGTCACACCCGCGCCGATACCAACTCCCGAAAAACGGTTGTTGCTTATCTTGCCTAAAAGATTTTTCATACCGTTGCCTGCAGAGCGCTCAAGGGCATCACCGAGGAAGTTCATTCCCACAATAAATACACCTACGCCCGCAAGGAGCCATATAAGGCTCTGAATAAGCTGCATCACGTTCATAACATCTCCTTTTACATTATTGTATGCAAAAATATATAAAATAAAAAGAGACTTATACGCAGAAAAAAGCGTATAAGTCTCGTTCTTTACGAATACACCGAGGGAATCTGTGCTGTGCTGCTTTTAATTCCCTGTACTGACGATGCATCCCGTACACTGTACGGAACTACTCCCCTATATCGGGTGTATTTTAACATATATTAGTTGATTTGTCAAGATGTATACTGATAAATTAGAAAAACAGTTGCCGAAGCAACTGTTTTTTATTCCTCGCCCTTGGTCAGCTCATCCATACCGATGAGAAGATCAGAGCTGCCGCCCATAACGGTGGGAAGCTTGCCGTCCCACTTGCTCCACTTTATGTACTCGATATAATCGGGAGAGGATGCCAGAGCCTCCTGTACAAGCTTGATGCTCTCTGCTTCTGCCTGCGCCTGGGTTATCTTCTGCTTTGCCTCAACCTCGATACGGGCAAGGTCCTGCTCTGCCTTGAGTGCCTGCTGCTGTGCGGTCTGCTTTGCTTCAACGGCAGCGTTGAACTCCTCGGAGAAGTCAAAGTTTACGATGTTGAACATCTCAACGGTGATACCGTAGCTGGCTATCTTCTCAGCAAGAGCTTCTTTGATTTGATCGCCTACGGTCTGACGCTTGGTGATAAGCTCCTCAGCAGTGAACTGCGCACTTACTGCCTTGATGCTCTCCTGAATTGCGGGAACGATAATAACGTTACCGTAGTCCATACCTACGTCCTGATAGAGCTTGGCGGAGGAAGCATCGTCCACGTGATAGTTCACAGCAACCACGTAGGAAAGGATCTGCAGGTCCTTGGAGGACGCGGTACCGTCGGTCTCAGTCTTCTGGGTACGGTTGTTCATCTGTACTACCGTCTGTACAAAGGGGATCTTGAAGTTAAGACCCTCGCTCATCATCTTTTCCTCGACCGCGCCGAAGGTAAGCACTACGCCTGTGTGACCGGCTCTGACTACCGTAAAGCAGGTGCCTGCAAGGATAGCCACGAGAACTACTACTGCCGCGATGATAATAATGTTTCTTGCTGTTTTGTTCATTTCTTTTTTCTCCTTTTAGATTAAAATTTATTTTTGCTTTTGCTCGAGCATATGGGGGTAGTTATCAAAAAAACTCATACACCGAAGTGTATGAGTCTTGTTACTTAATGGACACACCGAGGAGCTCTGTGCTGTACTGCTTTTCACTCCCGTTTTGACGATGCGGCCCGTGTTACCACGGAACTACTCCCTCATATTGATATCAATATATCATACATTTTTGATTTTGTCAAGAGGGTAGTACAAAATGCGGAGTACGGAATGCGGAATGCGGAATTCAGGATATTTTTGACACCTATGGTGTCAAAAACTCCGATTAATTATATAAGGATCTGTTGGTACCTATTGTATTGTGTAACAAATCACAAAAACAGATAACTGAAAATAACTTAATGGAGATTTTCGATCTTAAGAGAGAAAATCCTCCATAACTCCGCATTCCACACTCCGCATTCCGCATTCAAAAAAATATTGCCGAAGCATTTGCTTCGGCAATTATTTTTTATATTAGCCCATCCACTCGTTGATCTTAGCTGCGATGTCTGTACCCGAAATGGTATTACAGTGGAACAGCATAAGACCGCCGATGTTATACTCGTTGATGAGTCTGCACTTCTCTTCGAGAGACCAGTACTCGTCACAACTTCTGAACTCCTTAGAGTCGGGGTTGTACCAGCTCACAGAGTGGGTACCGGGATCGAAGTATGTATAATATCCGCTGATAGGCTTGTTATCCTCATAGTTGATAAGTCCAAGGTCGGAAGCGATAGGTGTGCTGACGTCGCCTGCCCATCTGCCTGTACCGTAGAGACCGATCCAGATGCCAAGTTCCTCGTCATATCTGCCCTCAACACCTCTCCAAGCCTGTACGTAGGTACCGGAGCCGATAACGATCTTCTCGCGCTGAACACCCATCTCAAGGCTGCGGATAATATCGTCGTAGGTTGCGTAACCGTAGCCGGTGCTGTATACTGCAGAGTGTGAGTATGCAACGGTTCTGTTGTCACCGATCATAAGGTCATAATCCATGAAGTTGAAGTAGTCAACGTAGTGCTGAAGCTCGGACAGATCCCTGTAAAGAGAGAAGGAATAGAGACCGCCGGGGATAGCCATGGTAATGAGGTACTCATAATCTTCGGGCTTGTTAAGCTCTACCTTGAGAGCATCAAGCTTCTCACGGAGAACTGTTAAGAAATACTCAAGATTTTTCTGAGAAATAGCACCTGTGGGGAACTCGTAGTCAAAGTCTACACCGTCAAGATCGTACTCCTTGACAAGAGCAACGGTCTTGTTTGCAAAGTCCTCACAGTTGGAGTAGGGATAGAGCCACTTTTCGATATCCGCACCCGAGTCAACGGTAAGTGTAAGGATATACTTAAGGTCGGGGTTCTCTGCAGAAGCCTGAGCCTTGATATTCTTAAAACGCTTAAGACCGCTGTCGCTGATGGTCTTGGAGGAACCGCTTGCCTTTACGGGAAGCAGATTGAGTATATCGTAACTTGCAAAGTCAACGTTACCGTAGCTTGTAAAGAGGTCGAGATAACCTATAAACTTACGCTCATGCTGAACCTCTGTGCGCTCTATAGCTTTGTTAAGAGAATAGAGGATAACTGCAGCCTCAGCTCTTGTTACCTTGTTCTTGGGATTAAAGCAATTACCTTCATCAAGCTGCATATAGTCGTTCTTATATGCATACTCTACAGCTTCCTTTGCCCAGGAGGATGCTCTCTTGGTACCGCGGTCAAGAAGTCTGGTCTCGGGTGTTACCTTTTCAAGATAAATACCCTTGAAACCAACGTAGTTCTTAACAAGCAGAGCGATCTGCTCACGGGTGATAACGGTGTTAGGAGAGAACTTGTTATTGCCTGTGCCGGACATGATGCCGTTTTCAAAAGCCCAGGCAGCTGTGGTAGCGTACCAAGCGTTTGTCTTGACGTCATCAAAGATCTTCTTGCCCTTGTAGGCATTGAGATCTGCTCCCTCAAAGCCTGCCATAAGTGTGGCAAACTGAGCTCTTGTAAGGGTGGTGTTGGGGGAGAAAACGGTGGCAGACATGCCGCTCATGTAGCCGTTGTCTATAGCCCACTTTACCGCCTCGTAATAATCTGCGTTTTTATTGAGATCCTTGAAGTCTGTTACAGAAGCCGCGCTTGTGGAAAAGATCATGCAACCAAGTACTGTCGCACAAACAAGCACAAGTGAAACCAAAGTCTTAAAATTCTTCATTTCGGGATCCTCCTTAATGTAGTGATAGATATAATAATTTTAACGAAAATATGTTAACAAAAATAGAACGATTTGTTATGGCAAGGTTAATACTATTCTCTGAACTGATATTTATATAATTTAGCATAGATGCCGTCAAGGGCTAACAGCTCATCGTGACAGCCGCGCTCAGCTATACCCTCGCTCGTCAGTACGATGATATCGTCAGCGTTTTTGATGGTGGAGAGACGGTGAGCAACAATTATAGAGGTTCTGCCTACCAGAAGCTCGTCAAGAGCGGACTGAATAAGCATCTCGGTCTCGTTGTCAAGAGCACTTGTCGCCTCGTCGAGGATAAGTATAGAAGGATTCTTCAAGAAAACCCGTGCAATAGATATTCTCTGCTTCTGACCGCCGGAGAGCTTTACTCCGCGCTCGCCAACGTCGGTGTCATAGCCCTTTTCAAGGCTCATAATGAAATCGTGGATGTTAGCCTTCTTTGCCGCTTCGATTATCTCTTCATCTGTAGCACCAAGACGTCCGTACTCAATGTTGTCACGGATAGTACCGCCAAAGAGGAAAACGTCC
>JAZRQH010000109.1:0-1771 GCA_045649645.1 Eubacteriales bacterium | reverse complement strand
CACGGGAGGACTCCGCGGTATTCCTGCGGCAACAGCGGCAGGTATCGTTGCAGGCGATCCCGCAAAGGAGCTTGAGCTTCTGCAGGGAATAGGGGATGCTGAAAAGAAGGCAATAGCCGAATTTATAGAAAAAACACCTATTACCGTAAAGGAAGCAGTTACCGACCGTGTCCTTGACATCGGTATTACAATAAAGAGCGAAAACCATACAGCTTATGCCCGTACCGTCCAGCATCACACGGGACTTTGTCTTGTTACCCTTGACGGCAAAGCCGTTTTTGAAAAGGAGATCGAGGAGACGGTAGGCGATATAGACCACTCGGTGCTGACAGTTAAGGATATTATAGAATTTGCCGAAACTGTAGACCTTGAGCGCGTAAAGCCCGTCCTTGACAGACAGATCGAATATAATACCGCTATCGCCAAGGAGGGTCTCAAGGGCAAATACGGTGCTGCTATCGGCAGAACATTGCTTATGTCCTATGGCAACACCGTACATAACCGTGCCAAGGCTTGGGCAGCGGCAGGCTCGGATGCCCGTATGAACGGCTGCGAGATGCCTGTTGTTATAAACTCGGGCAGCGGCAATCAGGGCATGACCGCATCTCTCCCCGTTATCGTATATGCAAGAGAGCTGGGCGTTTCGGAGGAGGAGCTCTACAGAGCTCTGCTTGTTTCTAACCTTACTACCATACATTTAAAGACAGGAATCGGATGTCTGTCCGCTTACTGCGGTGCAATTTCCGCAGGCTGCGGTGCCGGTGCGGGTATTATGTACCTCTACGGAGGCAGATTTAACGAGATATCCCACACTATCGTAAATGCCCTTGCCATAAACTCGGGCGTTGTGTGTGACGGCGCCAAGGCAAGCTGTGCGGCAAAGATTGCTTCTGCCGTTGAGGCGGGACTTCTCGGTATGCAGATGTATATGCACGGCAAGGAGTTCTACAGCGGTGACGGTATCGTTGCGGGCGGAGTTGAGGCTACCATACAGAACGTAGGTCAGCTTGCCCAGAGCGGTATGGCTGAGACCGATAAAGAAATAATCAAAATCATGCTAAATGAAAGTAATTGATAATATGAAAACCTATCTTGGCGTAGAGCTTGGCTCTACAAGAATAAAAGCAATTGCAATAGATGAAAAATATAACCCCGTATCTCAGGGAGACTACACCTGGGCTTCAAGCTACGAACAGGGCATCTGGACCTATGAGCTAAGCGAAGCACGCAGAGGTCTTATCGAAGCCATAAAGGGTATAGAAAACCGAGAGGGAATCGTATCTGCAGGTATATCGGGTATGATGCACGGTTATCTTGCCTTTGATGAGGACTGGAATCTCCTTGTCCCCTTCCGTACCTGGCAGAACACCATTACCGCAGTTGCAGCCGCAGAGCTGACCGAGCTTTTCGGCTTCAACGTTCCTCAGCGCTGGAGCATTGCCCATCTCTGGCAGGCTATTCTTAACGGCGAGGAGCATCTGCCCCGCCTTGCACACATAACTACACTTTCCGGCTATATCCACTATATGCTTACAGGTGTTAACGCCGTAGGCATCTGCGAGGCATCGGGAATCTTCCCCATAGATTCTGACAACCTTTGTTATGATAAGGCTATGGTTGACAAGTTCAATAAGCTCTTAAAGGACAAGGGTATAGATAAGGACGTACTTGACCTTATGCCCGCTGTTCTCACCGCAGGCGAGGATGCAGGCTCGCTTACAGAGGCGGGAGCGGCATTTATAGGTAACCTTCTCCCTGTGGGCATCCCCTT
>JAZRQH010000108.1:0-15608 GCA_045649645.1 Eubacteriales bacterium | reverse complement strand
CTGCTCACCTGCAAAGGTGGTGGAGGTATCAACGCTCTGACCGTACATCATCTGAATATAATATGCCTCTTCCTCGGTATACTGCTGAGTGAAGATGCTTGAATTGGGAACCTCGTAAGAACGGTTCTGACCTACGACGATAACAGAGTTCTCCTCCATTGCGGAAACGGTGTGAGCTACGCCGTTCTTGTCGGTCATTGTGGGAACTACCTCGGGGTCAACGGTATCTACGGTAATGTTGGAGTTAAGTCTTTCGTAACGGTTAAGGAACTCCTTGACTATTACGTTCTCCATACCGTCGCGGGCAACGAGATAGAGGGTGATCTCCTCGTCAACGCTCTTTACAATATCCTCTGTTGCCTCGGTAAGATCATAAAGACCGAGGCCTGTGGTGTCGTACTTTGTGAACTGTGAGGGCAGTGCTCCCACGATCATATTGATTACAACTGCGATAGCGATAACTATAAGGGATGCGAAAGCGGCAAATGCTCCGCTCTTTAATCTTCTTTTATTCATCTGTATCCCTCCTTAGCTGTAGCGCTTCTTCTCAAGGGACTGGGTGGTGAGGAACACAAACACACAGATCACGCTGAGATAATAGATTATTGCGGTAAGGTCAAAGCTGCCGTTGGCAAAGCTGCCGTAGCGGCTGAAAAGAGATATCTTGTCAAGCATGTTGGGGAATGCGGAGGCGTAGATATCCTTATTGATAAGATATATAACAAGGTTTGCCACCTCAAGCACAAGAGCTACTCCGAATGCCGCAAAGGCGTTCTTTGTAAGTGAGTAGACGATAAGCGCAACCACGGCGATAAGGAAGATAAAGCAGATAAAGGAAGCCTTAGCTGTGGTGGGGAAAAAGGTGGATGCGATAGTGGGCATAAAGAGTATTGCAAGGAAGCTGCCGATAGTCATAACAGCCGCGATCACCTGAGTCTCGGTAAGAGAGGACAGGAACATACCTATAGAGATAAGCGCAGCACCCAGAAGCACCTGAGCAAGTATGGAGGAATAGGTCTGAAGGAAGTTAACCTTACCAAAGAGGCTCAGTACAAGGGGGTAAAGGCACATTACTGCCATAGGGATGATATAAACGGTAAGCATAGCAAGGTACTTACCCATAACAATGCTTCTCATATTAAGGGGAAGCGAATAGAGAAGCTGGTCGGTTTTTTCCTTCTTTTCATCGGCAAAGCTGCGCATAGTAAGAAGGGATATGGCGATTATCATAGCAAGCACCACGTAGCTGTCAGCCAGTGCGTACTCGAAGTTGGGGTAGCCGCCAAAGAAGTTGTAAATAGCTGAAACAAAGCCTACGAAGGCAAGTATAAGGGCGATAACGATATACGCGATCATACCGCCGAAATAGCTCTTAAGCTCTCTTTTATATATCGCTTTCATTTTCGTCCTCCTCCTGCGCCTCTGTGAACATAGGCTGGTATTCTTCTTGCGCTTCCTCGGTCTCTTCCTCTGTAGCAATGGGCTCGTCCTCGTCCTCATCCTCAAAGGCAGCCTCGGTGAGCTTTAAGTATATCTCCTCAAGGGATACGCGGTTGGAAAGATAGCTCATAGCTATTCCCTTACCTGCAAACTCAAAGAAAAGTCTGTCGGTGATATCAGAGCCGGGCATAAGGGTAAGAACAAGCTCTGTTCCCTCTTCGCACTCGGTGATGGCGTAGTGAGTTACCTCCTCGTACTCGTCAACTATAGCTACAGCCGCATCGGGAGTACACTTAGCAATAACGTGAAGCACGGGGTGCTGGTTGCCCATAAGGCAGATGTTCTCAATAGTATCGTTTGCCACAACGCGTCCGTGGGAGATAATGATGACCTGCTCGCAGACCTCCTGTATCTCGGAGAGAATATGGCTACTGAGAATAACTGTATGATCCTCACCAAGGCTCTTAATAAGCTCGCGGATCTCGATTATCTGTCTGGGGTCAAGGCCTACGGTGGGCTCATCGAGAATGATTATCTCGGGGTCGCCAAGCAGAGCCATAGCGATACCTACACGCTGGCGGTAACCCTTGGAGAGGTTACGGATAAGGCGATCAGCCACGCTTGTAAGAGCGGTACGCTCCATTACTCTCTCAACCTCGGGACCTATCTCGGTGGACTTGACACCCTTAGCCTCTGCTACGAATTTAAGGTATTCCTTGGGGGTCATATCGGTATAGAGAGGGGGAAGCTCAGGCAGATAGCCGATAAGCTTCTTTGCTGCCAGAGGCTCGTCGTAAACGTCGTGTCCGTCTACGGTAACGGTACCCTCGGTCTGTGCAAGACAGCCTGTTATAATGTTCATAGTGGTAGATTTACCTGCGCCGTTGGGACCGAGAAAGCCGTATATCTTTCCCTTTTCGATCTCGAAGGAGATATTGTCAACAGCCGTGTTGCTACCGTATTTCTTTGTAAGGTTTGATACCTTTATCAAGAATAACAACTCCTATCATATATAAATATAATATAAATATTATAAACCCCAACTGTGATGAAATTGTGAATATTGGCAGAAAAGATTTACAAAAGTGCGCCTTTATGTTAAAATTAATTTAGTTTATTTAAGGAGGGAGTATATGTTCGGTTACATCAAGCCTATGGCCCAAGAGCTTAAGGTAAAAGAGCATGAGCTATATAAGAGCATATACTGCGGACTCTGCGCCGCTATGGGCGAGCATATATGCACCTCCAACCGTCTGACCCTGAGCTATGATATAGTTTTTCTTGCTCTGGTAAGATGCTGTATTACGGGAGAGAATATCCATATAGAAAAAAAGCGCTGTATGGCGCATCCGCTTAAGCCCCGCAACCGCGCTTATATTCCCGAGACCCTTAAATACTGTGCAAGGGTATCGGCGATCTTAACCTACTATAACGTTAAGGACGATATCGAGGACTCAGGCTCGGTCAAGGCTAAGCTTCTTCTCCCTTCGGCAAAGCGCTATATGAAAAAAGCTGATATGCCCCATATATCCGAGATAATAAAAAATCGTCTGGCAGAGCTGTCGGCTCTTGAAAAGGGTGACGGCAGTCTTGACAGAAATGCAGACTGCTTCGGCAGGCTTTTGGGCGAGGTGTTTGCCTACGGGCTCAACAGTGCTGAATTATATAATTTCGGTTATCATATAGGCAAGTGGATATATATCACCGATGCGGCAGACGATTTTGAAAAGGATAAGAAAGCGGGAGAGTACAATCCTCTGTCCGCTTATGACGCCCTGCCCCGTGAGGCTCTAAATATCGCCACTACCCTTGAGCTTGAGGCGGCTTATGCTTCATTTGGCAGAATAGAAGCGAAAAATCAGGTATTAAAATCAATAATCGAAAATATACTGACCTTGGGTATGCCCTCGGTCTCTGACAAGATTACAGGAGAAAAGAAATGACAGATCCCTACAAGGTTTTAGGCGTACAAAGAGACGCAAGCGACGATGATATAAAGCAGGCTTACAGAGCCCTTGCCCGTAAATATCACCCCGACAACTTTGCCACCGACGACACCGCTCGCTCTATGGCTGAAGAAAAGATGAAGGAGATAAACGAGGCATACGATGCGATACAGAACGACCGTAAGAACGGCAGAGGCTACGGCTCTGCAGGCTACGGCACCTCGGATACCTCGTATAACCGCAACACCTACATCACCGTACGTTCCTATATCAACTCAGGTCGTATAGACGAGGCTGACAGCCTTCTTGATGGCATTTCAGCGGCCGACAGAGGTGCGGAGTGGTATTTCCTCAAGGGATGCGTTTGTGCCGCCAAAGGCTGGAATTTTGAAGCTATGAACCACTTCAGCCGCGCCTGCAATATGGATCCTTCCAATATGGAGTACCGCGCTGCGCTGAACAATATGCAGCGTGGGGCTCAGGGCTATAACCGTGGCTATACGACCACCGTAAACAACGATTGCAGCGGCTGTGATATATGCACCTCACTCCTCTGCGCAGACTGTCTCTGCGAGTGCTGCGGAGGGGACTTGATAAGATGTTGCTAAGCAACATCTTATCTAATGCGAAATTCGGAATTCGGAATTCGGAATTATTGAGGATTTCCGCCACAGCGGAAATCTTCATTTAATTATTTCTTTGGGTTTGTTATGAATAAAAAAACTAAAAATATTGCTTTGGCGGCGGTTTTGTCCGCGCTGTGCTTTATAATGCTGCTTCTAGGGTCGGTAATCACGGTGCTCGACCTGTCAACTGCGGCGATAGCATCCTTTATAATAATATTCTGTGTGATAGAGCTGGGTGGATACTACCCTTATCTTGTATGGCTTGTGGTGTCCTTCATTTCCCTGCTTATGCTTCCCGACAAGTTCGGAGCCTTGGTATTTGCCTTATTTACCGGAATATATCCTATACTTAAAAGCTATCTTGAAAGGCTGCCAAAGCAGCTTTCATGGCTCTTGAAGATTATAATATTCAATGCGGTACTGACACTTATTATCACTCTTTCAAGATTTGTTTTAGGCATACCTACCGAGGAAATAGACTTTGGGTATATGGTATACGGAGTATGCAATATAACCTTTATACTCTACGATATAGCATCCACAAGGATAATAACCCTATACCTCTTTAAATTAAGAAAGAGATTTAAGTTTATTAAATAAATAATAAAACCCGTTGCTTTTGCAACGGGTTTATTCCTTTAATTCCGAATTCCGCATTGCGACAGTTTGCGTTCCGCAAACTCCTTGCATAATTCCACCAACCGTATCAAAGATACGGGGTGTCATGGATCCGAATTCCGAATTATAACAGTTTCTTTAATTCGAGTATATTACTAACGTTATATGTAGCTTGACTATCCCCTTCGCCAATATAAACACAGTCCAGCCCTGCGTCAATGGCTCCCTTGATATCAGAGGTAAGGCTGTCGCCTACCACAAGTATCCTTGACTTGTCCTTTTCGTCGATATGGGAAAGCACGTGGTCAAAGAAGCCTTTATGGGGCTTGGAGATACCTATCTCGCCGGATATGAAGAGGTGCTTGATATACTTACGGATATCGGCATTATCAAGCCTTGCACTCTGTATATAGCCTACACCGTTGGTTATGATATCAAGCTCGTAGCGATCCTTGAGGTATTCAAGAATCTCTACCGCACCATCCATGGTAAAGGCTGTGTCGGACAGACAGTGGAAGTATAGGTCGTTCATAGCCTTTGGATCATAGTCGTAGCCGTAACACTCAAAGAGACGTCGGAAGCGCTCTACCAGAAGCTCG
Organism: Eubacteriales bacterium; assembly: GCA_045649645.1. Classification (GTDB taxonomy): domain Bacteria; phylum Bacillota; class Clostridia; order Oscillospirales; family CAG-272; genus RGIG7300. The sequence continues at coordinate 10,379 of JAZRQH010000108.1, read as the reverse complement.
TCGGTTGTGGTCTCACCGCGCTCAAGAGCCTTCCACAGACCGTGATTTATCTCGCTGTATACAACGCGTATCTCCTCGTCAAAGGGCAGTCCCGCTATCTCAAAGGCACGGTATATCGCCTGCTTTTCGCTTGCCTTGAAGTCAAGCAGCGTATCGTCAGAATCAAATAGTATAGTTGTGTACTTCATGCCTTTAACATTGCGTTTAAGAAGTGGGCAAGACGGTCTGTCTTGGGATTATCAAATATCTCCTTGGGGTCGCCCTGCTCGGCGATAACGCCCTTATCCATAAAGATGACCTCGTCGGATACCTCACGGGCAAAGCCCATTTCGTGGGTTACGATAAGCATTGTTCTTCCCTGCTTTGCAAGGTTGCCGATAACCTTGAGCACCTCTCCCGTTATCTCGGGGTCAAGGGCTGAGGTAGGCTCGTCAAAGCAAAGCACCTTGGGGGACATTACAAGAGCTCTGGCTATAGCCACACGCTGCTGCTGACCGCCTGAGAGCTGACAGGGGTAGGAGTCCATCTTATCGGCAAGACCTACGCTTGCAATGATCTCCTTTGCCTCCTCGGTCATAGCCGCAAAGGCAGCCTTCTTTTCCGAGGCAGTTGCCTTGGCAGCTCTGAGCTCCTCCTTGAGTATCAGCTTCTTTGCCAGAAGCACGTTATCGAGAACGCTGTACTGGGGAAAGAGGTTAAAGGACTGGAAAACAAGTCCTGTAGCAAGCTGATTTTCTCTTTTCTGCTTTTTGGTGAGCTTTATCTTTTCATCACCGTTAAAGGTAACGTGTCCGTCAACGGTTATTATTCCCTTATCAGCGGTCTCAAGGCCTGTGATACAGCGAAGCAGCGTTGTCTTACCGCTTCCCGAGGAGCCGATTATGGAAATTACCTTTCCTTCAGGCAGATCAAAGTTTATTCCCTTTAAAACTTCAACACGGCCGAAGGATTTATATATATTCTTTACTTCAAGCATTGCCATAGTTAACCTCTGAAATAATCCAATTTCTTTTCAAGCTTGCCGAACATTATGGTCAGAAGTCCGCTGAACACAAGGTAGAATGCACCTGTGTAGAAAAGCGGCCACAAAAGTCCGTCAGACTTGATAAACGCCTGACCTGCCCAGATTATCTCGTATACCGAGATCATACGGGCAAGGGAGGTATCCTTGACCAGGGTGATTACCTCGTTTGATATAGGCGGAAGGATACGCTTGAACACCTGAAGCAGCACTACGCGGAAGAAGGTCTGCATCTTGGTCATACCAAGCACCTGTCCCGCCTCGTACTGTCCGTAGTTGATCGACTCGATACCACCGCGGTAGATCTCGGAAAAATAGCAGGCGTAGTTGATAACAAATGCCACCGATACCGCAAAGAATCTGTCCCACACGCTCCAACCGGAGAACCAGGTCATCATAGGATAGAGTATTTTTTCTACTCCGTCAAGGAAGAAGTTGGGCAGAAACACGTCCATGGTGGGATACTGACCTAAAATTTTGGTCGCCCAGGAGCCCATAAGTCCGGGGCCGTAGTATATTACGATAAGCTGGAGCATAAGGGGTGTTCCGCGGATGATCCAGATAAAGGTCTTCATAAGCCACTTAAGGGGCTTGAACTTTGACATAGATGCAAAGCTGAAGATAAGTCCGAGGGGTAAGGCAAAGAGCAGGGTTATTCCAAACAGCTCAAGGGTCTTACCGAAGCCCTCGAGAAGGCTCATGGTTACTTTTAAAAACATTACGTACAATATGTCCTTTCACACACATACCGACAGAGTAGTTTTACTCTGCCGGTAAGTTGTTTGTTGAATTAAAATGCAGAATGCAAAATGCAGAATGCAGAATGAAGGTGGAAATTCGACTACAGTCGAATTTCTTCGTTTAATTACGCATTACGCATTACGAATTACGAATTACTTAACGAGTGTAAGCTCGTACTTCTCTGCGAGAGCGTCGAGAGTACCGTCTGCCATAGCGCCTTCCATGAATGCGTTGAAGTCAGCGGTCATATCAGAATCCTTGCGGAATGCAACGCCGTACTCCTCAGCGGAAAGCTCCATTACGTAGCCGTAGTCTGCGTAGCTGGTGCCCTCACCTGTCATAGCGTTTGCCATGGTGATGTCGATGATACAAGCGTCAACAGAGCCTGCTGCAACCTCAAGAAGAGCTGCTGCCTGATCCTGAACTGCGATAACGTTTTTAAAGCCTGCGAGCTCTGCGGCATCTGCACCAGCGGAGCCGTTCTCAACTGCGAAGTTGAGGTCGAGCATATCGTTGGAGGTAGCGTAGTCGCCGAGCTTATCCTTAGCCATAACGACAACCTGAGCGTTCTTAACGTAGGGGTTGGAGATGGAAGCGTTGAGCTTGCCCTCCTCGGTGATGGTCATACCGTTCCAGATGCAGTCGATGGACTTAGCCTCGAGCTCGGTATACTTGTTGTCCCAGTCGATAACGATGAACTCTACGTCAACGCCGAGAGTCTTTGCATAAGCCTGTGCAAACTCGGTGTCAAAGCCGGTCCATTCGCCATTGTCGTCCTTGTAGTTCATGGGAGCGTAGTCGGTCATACCTACAACAAGCTTGCCTGCTGCCTTAACGGCTGCAACGTCGCCTGCGGGTTCTGCTACGTCACCTGTATCAACGGGATCATTGTTGTCAACTGCGGGTGCCTGACACGCAAACATGGTGAATACCATCATTGCGCAAAGAATGAGTGCTAAAAACTTTTTCATAACTAAAACTCCTTTGTTACTTTAGTTTGGTAAATTATGAAAGTATTATAGCACCATACTTCCCTTTTGTCAACAGGAAAACGAAAAAAATATTAATAAATTTTGACCGAGAAAAGGTGTTCGGTTTGGAATGGGAAATCAAGAGTTGGGCGTTGGATTTTAAACCCTGGACTTAGGGGTTTATATTTTGGGGTTAGGAGTTTGAGTTTGGGGTTAGAATAAGGAGTTGGAAATTTGAAATTCGTTATCAGGAATTCAGGATGGTTTTGCCTTTGGACAAAATCTGCAAACAGGTTACATTTCAAAGAACCGACGACTCCAGTATAACACCATCCACCTACCTATTATATTCAAACACATATGAATAGTCATTCATATGAATGTTTGTTCATGTGTAGTATTAACATTTCTTGTCGTATTATAAGTTGTTAGGGTGCGGGTAAAGTTAGGGTGTTGGTACGAGTGCGTGGTAATAGTTTGGAGTAAGCCTGTGGATAAGACTGTGGGTAACGCTAGGGTAATATCCCCTCAACAAAAAAGAAAAAACAGGTCGGAAAATCCGACCTGTTTTATTGTTTGTTTAATCCCAGATAATGTCGTCGTATTTGTCGAAACCGTTTCGGGATGTTGCATCCATCCAGTAGTCATCTCTGAGTCCATCAGAGCCACCGGGAACGGGGTATCCGTGATCGGTATACATAAGAGATTCCTTTACTGTGAGATCAACAAGATCTATTTCGGGTTTAGTATATAACTTTTTCATCTTTTTGACCTCCTTTTAAGCGTTTGATTCGTCGGTGTTTACTTCAGGCTCAACGTACACCTCGCCGGAAGGAACGATTATCTTTGTACCGGTTCTTTCAACACCTGTATCGGATATCATAACAGACTGTACTGTTACTGTACCCACACCGGTGTAAACATGACCGTTGATACTGATCTCGAATGCTCTGCCTTCATTATATACGATGCTTACGATGTAATCACCGCGAGTAGGATCAGAATCATAGAGTATGTCGCCAGCCTTTACGCCGTCGATAAATATTCTCATACCGATTGCGATATCTTCATCGGAACAACCGTCACCAAAGAAATACTGGTTAAGAACGGTGGTGCCAAGAGTAGGTCTGAAGATAAACTCAACACCGTTTTCAAACTTGTAAGATTCTTCAAAACCAAACTGATTCATACCTGTTCTCTGTACGAATACGTATGAATTGTAAGTACCGTCAGATGCGACCATCATGGGAAGCATGGAGTTGTCACCGTTGAGAACTGTGCCGTCGCCTGCTACCTTCTCTTCAGGAACGATAAATCTACCTGCCGCTGCAGCCTTTTCATTAACGTTGGTAGCGTCAACCTTTCCAAGACCGTAGCTGTCAACTACGTGGCAGTTAACACCAAGGTCAACGCCATCAGTCTTGAAGTCGTGACCGTTGAGGTCAAGGATAAGCTCGTTGTTAACGATAGACAATCTGTCGCAAGCGTAGGTCTCCACAAGGAAGTTAATTGCTTCCTCCTCTGCTGTTGTTGAAACAACAGCAGCTGTGAAGTCTACGAGAAGCTTGATGGTATTACCCTTAGCTGCTTCGTTGATCGCAAGCTTGAGATCGGAATAGATCTTATCTGTATTAACGTTCTGAGCTACAGGATATTCGTATACGGTAGTTTCGGAATATTCATGTCCGCATACAGAACACTTAACTGTATCAACGTATTCGCCAGGTATATTAGCACCGTTGACATCAATACCCATTACAGTTACTACTGTTCTTACAGTTTCAGTAACACCGTGATCAGGGGAAATAGGAAGATCGATCTTTTCTCTGTTCAGTTCTGCGTTACAGTCTGCACAGTAAGTTACCTCGATCTTGTAGCCATTAACCGCACAGGTAGAAGGAACTGTCTCAACGACCTTGACCTTTACCGAAGCAGAGGGATGTGCGACGGAATCAACGTTAAGTTCTGTCTTTGTTGTATAGTCACATCTTGAACAGGTTACGTATGCGTTCCAACCCTTTTCGGTACATGTGGGTGCTTTTGCTTCGTGTGCAATCTCATCGTGACCGAGTGCTGCTACTGCTTCGGTGTAAGTATGCTTTGTATCATTCTTACATGTGAATGTCTTTACACCTGTTTTGGTACATGTAGGCTCGGTAGTTACTTCACCTTCATCCCATGCATGATCAAGCGCTCCAAGAGTATGTGTCTCTGTATCGAGTACTGCATCACAGTATTCACAGTATACGGTCATTACATAATATCCGTTTTCTGTACATGTTGCAGGTACTCTGGAGGTCTCTACCGCTGCCTCTGCCTTGTGAGCTGTGGGTACGATAGGCTCGATCTCTGTCTTGGTCTCGTTACAGTTTTCTCTTGTACATGTATGTGTTCTGATACCTGTTGCAGAACATGTAGGCTCTGTAGTTACTTCGCCTTCATCCCATGCATGATCAAGCGCATCAACAGTAATTGTATCTCTGCTGAGTTCGGCATCACATACAGTACAGTAGATTACGTTATCGTAGGATCCTGTATTTGTACAATCGGGATCAACGTTGTTCTCTACCTTAACATTGCCGGGCTTGTGACCAATGGTAACAACGTACACATCAGATTCATTTTCAGCCTTATCCTTTACCTTGATGTTATGTACACCCTCGCCGGTTACGGTTACGGTGTTACCTGTAACAGTAAGCTCTGTTGTGATACCGTTATATTCATCATATACGGTATAGGGGCTGGTATCGGATATGGTAAGTTTAACGGATGTACAGCCTTCTTTGTCACCTGTTATAACAGGATCGCCGCTGTCAACAACAAGTCCGTTAGTACAAATGTACTCTATGTTGTTGGGCTGTGTATTATTATAAGTATTTGCCTTGTCGGTGATACGAACGTATACGATATAGTTACCGTCCTTTTCACCTACGAAGATATCCTGAGGATCATCTACGTCGATGGATTCCCAAGCGTTTTTGTTAAGTGCAGCAAGGTCATCCTTGGTGAGCATATCATCACCCTCGGAAAGCTCCTGAACGTAGTACTCTATAGATCCTACGCCTGTTTCGTCATCGGATGCAGAGATGCTTACCTGATACTGCTGCTTGTTGAATATCTCATACCAGATATTCTGAGCAAAACCGTTGTATTCCTTACCGAGGCCAACAAGTGTTACCTTACCGGTGGGAAGTTCCTTATCAGGTGTGCAGGGTGTTTCGCATGTTTCGGGATAATCACAAGCTGCGTGTGTTTCGGTTTCAACGTTTGTACAAACGCGCTTATCGGTACCCTTGGTGGTGTAATCAGGAGCTACTACTTCAAACCATTCACCCATTACGTGACCGCCTTCACGCACCGCAATAACCTCGGTATACACGTCACCGCAATTAGAACAGGTAAAGGTCTTAACACCGGTTTCGGTACAGGTTGCCTTGGTTGTAACAGCACCTACGTAGCTGTGACCGAGGTAGTCTACGTAGCTGTCCACGTAGCTGTGTCCACATCCTGTTCTCTGACAGGTGTGAGTTGTATAACCCTGTGAGGTACAGGTAGGATCGGTTACTACGGATTCATAATCGTGACCGAGTTTGGAATCAACGTCAGTCTGTGTGTCTGTTGCGTTACAGCCTTCTCTGTCACAGGTTGCGGTCTTGGTGCCGTCTTCTGTACAGGTTGCATCGTTGTTGCTTACGTAGTTTGTGAAGCTGTGACCGAGCTTGGAATCAACGTCAGTCTGTGTGTCTGTTGCGTTACAACCTTCCCTGTCACAGACCGCAGTCTTAGTACCGTCTACGAGACAGGTTGCATCTTCATTACTTACATAGTTTGTGAAACTGTGACCGAGCTTAGCCTTTTCAACGTAGGTTGTGTAAGTACACTTAGTACAATACTCATATGCATCCCAACCGATCTCAGTACATGTGGGTTCCTGTTCATCAACATGAACCATATCCTCGTGGTTTGTAGGATCAAGTTCAAGTGTATGTCTAACTCTTGAAATCTCCGCACCACAGTCAAGAACACCACAGTATGTAACAATTTCATAATAACCGGGAGTATGACAGGTAGACTCTACGCGATTTTCTTCAACTATATGGTCACCATAAGAATCTCCGGCACAATTGGTATGACTTGATTTTTCAATCCATTTAGCATATATTCTTACATTTGCGTTACCACTTCCTACGTGATCCGCGGTATCTATCTCTGTAATTCTAGTATCATCCTTAATGGTTGTACTATTATAAAAACCAGCTAAAATGTATGTTGAATCGTTCTCATACCTGTTAGAGCTTGTAGGCAGTTTATAGACACCAGGATAATCAATTGTTGGGTACTGTACAGGTATATCAAACCAAAGCTTCATATTAGCTGCAGTTATATCACTACTAGCAGTCGCACCCCTAAATTTAATTGTCAACGTATTTGGAGTCCACTTAGGATACAGATGAACAACATAGTCATTATCAAAATCCTTCGTTGACGCATACTCTGTTACTTTTGTACCGCTAAGGTCTTCTGCTTCAAACCAACCGGCAAAGGTATAACCTGGTCTTGTAACATTAGCTGCTACAGGTAATGTTATCTTACCCTGGTTATACACGTGCTTTGAGGGAGCCGTATATCCATCTACAAACATACCGTCGATAGCATTTGTATCGATATGATACACAATAGGTGTAACCTTTGTTGTTACCTTTGCGTAAAGTGTAATTGCTTCACTGTTGGGATATGCTGTTGCCGCGATAGTCTTACCTGTTGTATTGACAGGTTCTGTGCACTCAGCATCGGTATACCACTTGCCGTCCCATACATATCCGGGTACAGTAAGGGTAGGAAGGGTCATTTCTGAGCCGTATGAACGGCTTACCGCTGTCGCATATGCAGGATTTGAAAAATAGGTCTTTTCGGTACTATCGGACAATGTCTCCATTGCATTCTTAAGTACGCCCTCGGAGTATCTTGCGTACTTATATGTTACTGCGTTTGTTTTAGCTGTCCACTTAGGATAAAGGTGAATAGTATCGGTATATGTTGTAGTTGCAAGAGAAGTCACCTTTGTAGTAAGAGTCTCATCAGTATACCAACCTGCAAAAGTATAACCAGTTCTTACAACATGTGTTGTATCTGTACTAAACAGAGTTGTCGTCTGACCATAGGTATGTTTTGTAGGGTGATCAACTCCCGCTACAAGCATACCGTCGGTGAGATTATCACCAATGTGGTAAACAATATCGTAACCCTTACCAGACCAATATGCAAATACAGTCAGCGCAGCAGAAATGTCCTCAGGTCCGATACTGTCTATTCTGGTATTAGGATCATTCTTTGTTTTAGTCCAATACTGGAAATCGTAACCGGTCCTTGTAGGTACAGGAAAACCACTTGTGGTGGTACCATACGTGTGCTGCATGGTATTAGGTGTAAGAGCATTACCGCCGTTTACATCGAAAGTAACTGTATATTGAATTGCAGTCCACTTTGCATAAAGATTGATAACCTTTGCATCCTTTGCAGGAACATATGTTGCGGGGATGGTTCCGGGAACCGCTGTGCTTATAGGATTGGTCAGTTCGGCATCGGTGTACCAACCGGCAAAGGTGTAGCCTGTCTTTGTAGGTGTATACAAAGTAACAGCAGTACCGTAAGTGTAGGTCTTAACCTTAGTGGCATCGTTTGCATGAGCAGTACCACCATTGTAATTCAGCTTGATGTCGTAGGTATTTTTATTAGACTCTTTGTAACCACAGTTGTAAGGAAGAGTACAGTATCTCTCGGAGTTACCGTTACCAATGTCAATCCATTCGCCCATAACGTGGGCGATAGGAGAACCCTCAGTTACGGTCTCGGTAGTGCCACAAGTTTTACAAGTATGCTTGTAGGTTTTTGCTGCGGTACAAGTAGCATCAACTACATCAAAAGCATCACCCCAATCATGTCCCGTTGCAGGGATGGTTGTTTCTTGCTTTGCATGGAAGTTATTGATATAATCTTTCTGACCGCTATATTGCGAACAGTACGGACAAGCGGAAACTGTTTTTCCGGCTGTTGTACAAGTCGCAGGTGTTGTTGTGGTTTGACGTGAACCGGTACAGTTCCAATATGCACGGAAAGTTCCTGTCTCCGTAGGATACTCAGATTTGAAATTATCTTTGGTAAGTTTAAAATCACCATACTTCCAATAACGGAAAGTGAGTCCGTCATTAGGTGCTTTAGCCGCAGGAATAGGATTCATACGAGTACTGTAAGCTCTTTCAAGATACATATCTTCGTATGTATAACTAGTTACATTGGACTTCAGCGCACTACCATTTTGGTTGTAAGCAGTCAAAGTGCCGGGAGATGCATTGAACGATACATCAACCTTAGAGCTTTCCCATTCAGCGGTAAGTGTATATGTACCCGCTGCAAGACCGGTGTTAATAGTACCCCAAAGGCTGTTGTCACCGTAAATCAACTGCAAACCGTAACCCTTATAACCTTTGAAGACATAGCCTTCTTTTTTTACGTACTCCGACTTAAACTGATCAAGATAACCCTCGAAAATAACCGCGTAGGTTTTACCTTGAGAGGCATCAGTATTAAACGACGACTTGGATAACGATCCTCCCTTGTACTTACCGCCATCAAGATCAAGTTTGATTGTAACCGTCGCCGCATTTGTAAACAACGCAAAATTAGGCATCATACCCACGAGCATTACCATAACTAATATTAATGATAAGACTCTCTTGATTTTGTTCATTTTTCTTTTCCTTTCATTGATTTTTTTGGAAGAAAGGTTCATCGGTTCTGCAGTTACCGACGAATACGCCCTTGCGCGGCGGTATTCTTCCCTACCGCCGTTTGGAATCTATGTAAACACAAAAGGAGAATGTTGATCCCCAATTCTCAATTCTCAATCTCTATAATATAATGTAACTTTTTCTTCAGTTTCAAAATTGAGAACCGAGAATCAAGAACCAAGAATTATTCCCTTGTGATTGTAAAGATGTTGCGATAATCAGGATATAATGCTCTCCGTATACCGCAAATGGGCATACGTATCTACATTAATCCTAATTATACACTATAATGATATCATAGGTTGTTGACTTTTACAACAAGGTACGGGAAATTAAATGTAAATATTTTATGATGTTAACTTTTATGGTTTTTGAAGTTCTCCCTGCCCTATAGACCTATATTTGAACAAATTGAAAATATACCTCTTGCGATATGATTTGTGCTTGACATTGACTTAGGGGTTGTGATATAATACTTTGACGCTTAATGTACAGGCTCCAAAAAGCAGTTAGGTCTGCGCCTGTGTTAGCGATTTTGCCGTAAAGTCGGCGTTAAAGAAAGTGAGGTGCTGTTGGCATGTTTGCAATTATCGAAACAGGCGGAAAGCAGTACAAGGTTAACGAGGGCGATATTCTCTTCATCGAGAAGCTCGACGTAAACGAAGGCGACGAGGTTACCTTTGATAAGGTTCTCGCAGTTCGCGACGGTGATAAGTTCACCGCAGGCAATCCCACCGTTAAGGGTGCTACCGTTACCGCTAACGTAGTTAAGAACGGTAAGGGTAAGAAGATCCACATTCTCAAGTACAAGCCTAAGAAGGGCGAGAAGAAGAAGATCGGTCACCGCCAGCCTTATAC
>JAZRQH010000107.1:0-9741 GCA_045649645.1 Eubacteriales bacterium | reverse complement strand
ATTTTGCCTTTATGGCATTCTGCGATGATAAGACAGGCGTTACCTATCCTTCGATCAGCTACGGATTTTACGAGGTCTATGCCGACCTCTACCGTATCGATGCCAAGGCGGTCGATCTGAAGGAGGACTTCTCCATCGACCCGACGGAGTATCACAACAGCGCAAGGACGGTTGTCATAGCCAACCCCAATGCGCCTACCGGAATCCTTCTTTCAATAGAGGAGATAAAGGGTATCCTTGACACTAACCGTAATAACGTAGTCCTTATCGACGAAGCCTATATCGATTTCGGCGGTGAGAGCTGTGTTGATTTGGTTAAGGAATACGACAACCTTCTGGTCGTACGTACATTCTCAAAGTCCCGTTGCCTTGCAGGCGCAAGACTTGGCTTTGCCATTGCAAACGAGGAGCTTATCTCCGACCTTGAGAAGATAAAATACTCCACCAACCCCTATAACATCAACCGACTTTCCCTTATCGCAGGAGAGAAGGCAATCGAGAGCGATGATTATTATTTTGATCACTGCAAGGATATTATAGAAGCAAGAGATTATACGGTAGCAGAGCTTAAAAAGCGCGGCTTTACCCTTACCGACTCCTATGCCAACTTTGTTTTTGCAAAGCATGGCACAATGGGTGGAGAGGAGCTTTATCTGGAGCTTAAAAAGCGAGGTGTCCTTGTCCGTCATTTTGGGGCGGAAATAATCAAGGACTATAACCGAATCACAATAGGAACAAAGGAGCAGATGGCGGCTCTTATACGTGCCATCGACGATATATTATGAGAACATCTACTATAGAGCGTAATACCGCTGAGACAAAGATAAGCCTTGCCCTTACCCTTGAGGGCGGCGAGGTAGCTATAGACACAGGCTGCGGTTTTCTTGACCATATGCTTACCCTTTTCGGCCGTCACGGCAGATTCGGGCTGAGCGTTAAGTGCGACGGTGACACAGAGGTAGATTATCACCATACCGTAGAGGATATCGGTATCTGTCTTGGCAAAGCATTTGCCGAGGCTTTAGGGGATAAGAGAGGCATCAAGCGTTATGCCGACATTATTCTCCCTATGGACGAGACCCTTGTTATGTGCGCCCTTGATATCTCGGGCAGAGACTATCTCGGCTATGCTGTTGAGATGCCTGCGGCTAAGGTTGGTGACTTTGACACCGAGCTTACAGAGGAATTTTTACTTGGATTTGTAAGAGCGGCGGGTATCACCCTTCACGTCCGTCTTATCACAGGCAGAAACACTCACCATATCATCGAGGGTATCTTCAAAGCTCTCGGACGTGTAATGGCAGAGGGCTGTGCAATTGACGAAAAGTATAAGGACGAGATTCCGTCCACCAAGGGAGTTTTATAAAGAATGGTTGCAATAATTGACTACGGTGTGGGAAATCTTTTTTCCCTTAGAAGCTCTCTTTCCTTTATCGACGTAGATGCGGTGGTAACAAACGATCCCGAGGTTATAAAGGCTGCAAGTCATATAATCCTTCCCGGTGTTGGAGCTTTCCCCGATGCCGCGGCAAAGCTCAGAGCTACAGGACTTATAGACGTTATTAAAGCCGAGGTAGCAGGCGGCAAGCCCCTTCTCGGTATATGTCTAGGTATGCAGATGCTCTGCACAAAGAGCTATGAATACGGCATCTGCGACGGTCTTGACTTTGTGCCCGGTGAGGTAGTGGACATGACCCCCGAATTACCCAATGGCTTAAAGGTTCCCCATATCGGCTGGAATGCGCTTAAGTTCAAGGGTGAAAAGAGCGAAATTTATAAATACATAAACGAAGGCGACTGTGTTTACTTTGTACACTCCTTCTATGCCAAAGCAGCTGAAAAGTGCATAAGCGCAACTACCGAATACGGCATAGAGCTTACTGCTTCTATCGAAAACGGTAACGTTTACGGTACACAGTTCCATCCCGAAAAGAGCGGTAAGGTAGGACTTGATATCCTTCGTGCCTTCTGCGAGATCGGAGGTAAGGCATGATCATTCTTCCCGCAATAGATTTATACGAGGGCAAGGCAGTCCGTCTCTATAAGGGCGACTACAACGAGATGACCGTATACTCGGACAACCCGCCCATATTCGCAAAGGAATTCTACGACAAGGGTGCAGAATGGATGCATCTTGTAGACCTTGAAGGCGCAAAGGAGGGAACTACCCCCAACCTTGAAACCATAAAAAATATCGTCTCCGCCACAGGCTTAAAGGTTGAGGTAGGCGGCGGTATCAGAAATATGGATACTGTCAAAAAATACATAGATATCGGTGTCAGCCGTGTTATTCTCGGAACTGCCGCAGTAAAGGACAGAGAGTTCTTACTTGAGGCGGTAAAGACCTATGGCGACAAGATCGCAGTGGGCGTAGATATCCGTGACGGTATCGTTGCTATCAAGGGCTGGACAGAATTAAGCGGTCTTGACTGCTTTGATTTCTGTCAGCAGTTACAGGATATCGGGGTAAAAACCGTTATCTGTACCGATATCTCAAAGGACGGAGCTATGCAGGGCACTAACCTTGAGCTCTACCGTCAGTTATCCGAGAAATTCACTATAGACTTTGTAGCATCAGGCGGTGTTTCCACCCTTGATGATATCAGAGCCTTGAAGGAAATAGGCGTTTACGGAGCTATCTTGGGTAAGGCTATCTACACAGGCGCGGTAGACGTAGCAGATGCCGTAGCTATCGTAGAGGAGGCGTAATATGATAACAAAGCGTATTATTCCTTGTCTTGACGTAAAAAACGGCAGAGTTGTCAAGGGTGTCAACTTTGAGGGCTTGGGGGATGTAAACGACCCCGTAACTCTCGGCAGATACTACAGCGACAACGGTGCAGACGAGCTGGTGTTTTATGATATTACCGCATCCCACGAGGGACGCGCCCTCTTTACCGACATACTCACCGAGGTAGCAAAGACCATATTTATCCCCCTGACCGTAGGCGGAGGCATCAACGAGGTAAGCGATTTTGAAAGAGTGCTTTCCTGCGGTGCAGATAAGGTAAGCGTAAACTCAGGCGCTATCCGTAACCCCGATCTTATAGGCGATGCAGCCAAGCGCTACGGTGATCAGTGTGTTGTTATCTCTATTGATGCCAAGCGTGTTGACGGAGTTTTCCGTGTATTTGCCAAGGGTGGCAGAGAAAACACAGGTATGGAGCTTATCGAATGGGTCAAGCGCTGTGTGGGAAACGGTGCAGGAGAGGTCGTGCTTAACTCTATCGATACCGACGGAGTAAAGCGTGGCTTTGACCTTGAGATGCTTGAGGCGGTATGCAACGTAGTCAACGTTCCCGTTATCGCTTCCGGCGGTGCCGGCTGTACCGAGGATTTTGTAACACTTTTCAAGACACTTCCCAAGGTGGACGCGGGACTTGCAGCATCAATATTCCATTTCGGTGAGGTAGCTATCCCCGATCTTAAGAAAGAACTTGCCAAAGAAGGCATTACAATGAGGTTATAAAATGATAAAGATAGATGAGCTTAAATTTGATGAAAAGGGTCTTATTCCCGCAATAGTGGAGGATGCCGAAACAGGCAAGGTTGTTATGATGGCATATATGAATGCCGAGAGCCTTAAGATCTCAATGGAGGAGGGAATGACCTGCTTCTGGTCACGCAGCCGTAAGTGCCTTTGGCGCAAGGGCGAGACCTCCGGTAACCGTCAGCATATCGTTTCTATCACATCCGACTGCGACAACGATACACTTTTAGTTAAGGTAAAGAAGGACGGTCCCGCCTGCCATACAGGTGCGGATTCCTGCTTCTTCAATCCCGTATATGAGAGTGAAACACTTTCCGAATTCTCTCTTGACAATCTCTATGAGATGCTCGTCGGACGCAAGGTCAACAAGCCCGAGGGCTCCTATACCACCTATCTCTTTGAGAAGGGAATCGACAAGATACTCAAGAAGGTAGGCGAGGAGTGTACCGAGGTCATCATCGCATCCAAGGCTGACGACAGAGCCGAAACGGTCTACGAGGTCGCAGACCTCTGCTACCACGTTATGGTTATGATGGTTGAGATGGGTATCTCGGTTGATGATATCAAAAAGGAGCTTGCCTCCCGCCACGTTATCGACAAAAAGGTAAAGCAAGAAAAGATGGTATAATAAATAGCCTTCCCCTAAGGGGAAGGGGGACCGCCTTTGGCGGTGGATGAGGTGTGCATCATACTGGCAGATCGAAGTTAAAATCAGATTGTTATAGGTCGTATCATAATAATTTATAGTTTTATTACAATTCTGTCAGTTTATTTACGGGATGATCTCCTCATCCACCATCGCTTTGGCGATGGTCCCCCTTCTCCGCTGGAGAAGGCTTTGTGCTTGCCTCCCGCCACGTTATCGACAAAAAGGTAAAGCAAGAAAAGATGGTGTAATAAAAAAGCAACCTTCGGGTTGCTTTTTTCCTTGAAATATGATAAAATAGAAGTATAAATAATAAAAGGAGTCGATAATATGATAAAGCTTGAAAGAGTAAGTGTAATGAATTTTGAAAACGCTGTCAGAGGTGCACGTAACCCTATGAACAGCTGGGATAAGATGGACTCTTATTATGACGAAAAGGGCAATTATATTTTAGGCGAAAACGATCTGGGACTCTGCATGCGTCTTTGCAAGGCGGGCTCTGACCACCGTAAGTTTGTAAGACAGATATTTCTGTCTATAGATATTACCGCTCCCCTTTATTGGTGGAAGGAGTTTGATACCTATAAGGTAGGTACCGTTGCCAACTCTACCTCCACGATGCACAAGATCCACTCCAAGGAGTTCACCCTCGATGACTTCAGCTGCGATCATATGACCGAGGAGTGCAAGGCTGAGTTTGTAAAGGTAGTTGAATTTATGGAGGTGCTGCGTCAGAAGTATCTGGCAGATAAGGACAAGAAGTACTGGTACGATATGATCCAGTTCCTGCCCAGTAGCTACAATCAGATGCGCACCTGCACCCTGAATTATGAGAATCTGGCAAACATATACTATGCAAGAAAGAACCACAAGCTTGCCGAGTGGCACGACCTCTGCGACCTTATAGAACAGCTTCCTTATTTCAAGGAGTTTTTCATCGATACGAGAGAGGGATAATGAAAAAACTGTTGCATAGGCAACAGTTTTTAATCGTAGTTGTTTGTATGATCATACCTCAGCATAATCTAATGCAGCCTGCTCGGCAAGCTCACGCTCGTATGCCTCGATAACGCCGTTCTCAAGAGCCGCTCTGAAATCGGCATTGATAGGATGAACGATATCACGGTATGTACCGTCAGGGTTCTTGCGCGAGGGCATTACGATAAATAACTTTTCACGCGCATTTATTACTTTAATGTCATGTACCGCAAGCTGATGGTCGAAGGTCACGGAAGCTATTGCTTTCATAGGGCCTTCCTCGTTGAAAAGTTTTCTTATCTTGATGTCAGTGATTTCCACGGGTTTATTCCTCCTTATTTAAATCGCTTACGGTTGCTTGGTAGCAGCTTGTCCGTTGCTATGGTAAAATTATACAGTTAAAATATGAATTATTTATCAAGTCATATTTATAATTTTTTTAATAAATTGGATAAAACTTACAAAAAATACAGGTTTATAGTATAATTTGTGTTATTTTGTATGAATAAGAAAGGCGTTCTGATGAACAAAACAGAGTTGAACGAATTATTATCAAAAGTAACGAAGCTTCACTTCATAGGTATAGGCGGAATCAGCATGTCCAGCCTTGCTATGATAGCTCGTGACCGCGGCTTTGAGGTAACCGGCTCGGACCGTAGTCGCAGTGACGCTACAGAGAAGCTTGAAGCTGCAGGCATCAAGGTTATCTATGCTCACGAGGCTTCAAACGTAGAGGGCTGTGAGGCTATAGTTTATACAGCAGCCGTACACGATGACAACCCTGAGATGGCAAGAGCTATAGAGCTGGGTCTGCCTCGCATCAAGCGTGCAGAGTTCTTGGGATATATTATGCAGGCGTACAAGAACCGTATTGGTGTAGCCGGTATGCACGGCAAGAGCACCACCACCTCTATGGTTTCCGAGGTGTTTATGACAGCAGGTGCAGATCCCACCATCGTAAACGGTGTCCGTCTAAGTATGCTTGACGGCGGAGCTTACCGTGTGGGAGGTAAGGAGCATTTTATCTTCGAGGCTTGCGAGTATACCGACTCATTCCTTTCCTTCTTCCCCAGCATTGCGGTAGTGCTCAACGTAGACCGCGACCACGTGGATTACTTCCTTTCCATGGAGCAGACTATAGATTCCTTCAGACGTTATCTCGCACTTGCAGAGACAGCGGTTGTCAATATCGACGACGATTATACCGTTGAGGCCTGCGAGGGATATGAGGGTCAGCTTATCCGTGTCAGCACCAAGGGTAACGAGGCAGAATACAACGCGGTGGATATAACCTACGAACGTGGCTTTGGCAGCTTCGACGTTGTCAAGGGAGCGAAGAATCTGGGTAGAGTGACACTGGGTGTTCCCGGTGAGCACAGTGTCCTTGACGCTCTTGTGGCTGTAGCCGTAGCCGATATCTGCGGACTTGCGTTTGAGCCTGTGGCAAAGGCGTTGGCTGACTTCAGAGGTGCCAACAGACGCTTTGAATATATCGGACAGTATAACGGTATAGACGTTTACGACGACTATGCACACCATCCCAGCGAGATCAAGACTACCCTTGAGGGTGTGGCGAAGCGCGGCTATAACAGAGTATGGTGTGTATTCCAGTCTCATACCTACAGCCGTACCGCCGGACTCTTTGACGAGTTTGCCCGTGCCTTTGATTCTATAGATACGGTCATCTTTGCCGATATCTTTGCCGCAAGAGAGACGGATACCCTCGGTGTTTCGGCAGAGCTTCTTGCCGAGAGGGCAGGAGACAAAGCCCTCTACCTCGGTGACTTTGACAAGATAGCCGAGTATCTCAAGGCTAACGTGCAAAAGGGAGATCTTATCCTGACCATGGGTGCAGGAGACGTATATAAGATCGCTTACGATCTGGTTAAATAAAAAAACAAAAGATGTGTGGAATGTAGATTCCACACATCTTTTTTAATATATAGGAATTTGCGTTGTGGCGTGTGATAAACAAAGGCTTTTGTTGGGCTGCAGAGCGCAGTTTGGGTGGTGCAACTTGCCCCTTTTTATTTTGGGTAAAGTGCTATAGACTGCTTGCCAAGTACCGAAAAGGCTTTTTCAGACTTTGCCTTGGGGTAGGCTCGGTATTTTGTGTTTTCACCCGGATTTAAGGGATCGTTAAAGTAGTAGTTATCCTTATCGTAGCCCACCAGCAGCATACAGTGTAGCTTGCGGTTATAGGCGATCTGCTTGCCCTCGTAGGTGCGCCAGTAAGCGTAGCTGTAGCTGTCGCTCATATAGGTGGTGGTCCACACCATAACGGGGATACCTCTGTCTATATACCTGTCACAGAGCTGTGCCAGCGTCAGGGAATAGGAATGGTCTATATGCCAGTACTGAGGCAGGATAAGAGTTTTCAAGGTATGTACTATAACGGGAGAATTGCATCCCCATCCAAGGGAAGATCTGGGATCTCCGCAGTACACAAGGTCAGGATCTGGTCCGTATCCACCGGGATCAGGGATTCCGCCTGTAGGCAGATATCCGTCTATTACCTGATCTACGGTTATGTCTATGCCGTTATACTGCAGAGCCATTGTGCAGCTTACAGCCTCACAACCGTTGGGCCAGTAACGGCGCTGGTCGATGTAGGGTACGTTCAGTATCTTTGTTCTGTAGTTAAAGGTATAACAGCGTCCGCATTTTCCGTTATAGGTGGTGTGACCCAAAGCCGCTCCTGTTACGGCAGAGCAGCGTGAGCATCTGCTTGCCTGTGTACAGGTGGCGCTTTTGTAGCTATGCCCGAGGGCAGGGGATGACACCTTGGCACAGTAGCTGCATCTTGCAGGCAGCGTACAGGTAGCCTTGCCGAAGCTGTGCTTGCTCGGATCTGCAGGGATATAATAACCGCAGTTTTTGCAGCTGCTTCCCTCTATACATGTAACACGCTCGCAACGGTGTCCTGTGGGCAGAGCCACACCGACACCGCATAGGCTGCATGCCGATGGCTCGGTACAGCTTGCCTTGGTATATCTGTGTTCACAGTCCCCATATACGTAGGCAAGGGTAAAGTTCTTTGTTATCACCGCCATCTGGGCTCTGGTCATCGTAGAACGGGGAGACAGGGTGGTGGGCGAGGTTCCCGAGATCATCTCACAGAACACACACCAGTCCATTGCCTCATACGCCCACTCGGATATAGAATCCACGTCGGTAAAGCGGGACATATCCCCTCCCGCAGGCTCCGCATTATAGCGGTCACAGACGTAGAGATAGAGTATACGGGCAAACTGCTCGCGGGTCACCTGTCTGCCTATGCTAAAGGTGGTGGGAGTCATTCCCTCAACGTAGCCGTGGGCATTCGCCCAGTTTATCTCCTTTGTGTACCAGGCGCCGCTCTTGACGTCAGTAAACTTACTTTGATAGTTGTATACAGACAGATCGTCCCCCGATATGCGGGCAAGTATGGAGACTGCAGCCTCACGGGTAAGAGGTTGAGAGGGCGACATAGTTGTGTCCGATGTTCCCATTATGTAATTGTTCAGATAAGAATACACCACGGCATCGTGATACCAGGCGTTCTGACCTACATCCCTGAAGGGAAGCTTACCCTCGTCGGTTACGACCTCCGCATGAACGCAAAGTGCTGTTATAAGTATAAAAACGGTTATAACTAAGCTGAATAATATCTTCTTCATCTGACAGTAATGTGATTGTTACCTTCTTTTATTTTAAGACAGTAGCAGCCCTCGGTTATCCTCTTGGCGTCATAGTTGAAGCTGTATTCTTTTGAAGAATCGAGACATACGAGTATATGGCTGTCCTTTATGGCAGTAACGTCAATAGCGTTGATGCTGCCGCTTTCGTCATAGCTGATATCACCTATCACCGAAGTCCAGCCTGCCGTAACTCTGCCGGGAGTATAGTAAGCCTCAAAGAAGAGGGATATGGGGCAGGAAAGCCCCGAGAAATGATGATATCCGCTGCCTCTGCCATTATGACACATAAAGTTCTCATAGCAGTTATAAGAAGCATCAACTTCTTTTGCCCATACCTTGAGGGCTTTTTCGGCTATTTCAAAGGCAAGCTCAGTCTCTCCTCGGTCTATAAGAGCCTTCCACAGTATCCACTGGTGTGGCATCCATACAGAGCCGTTCCAGTAGCCGTAGGGCGAGTAATAGGGAGCGCGCTTGTCCACAACGCCGACACCGATATCGGTCATCATGCCGTTTTTGATGTTACAAAGGATAGCCTCATCCTGCTCGGGAGTGGTTACTGCCGCAATATATGGGGTAACACCGTCCATACCCATGTTGTAGTTGGTGCCGTCCTCATAACGGAATATAGCTTCTGCTTTACCCTCTTCATCATGGGTCATATATGAGAAGTAACCTGCCTCCTCATCCCATGTCTGAGGAATAGCCTCGGCAAAGCGTTTTGCCACACCGTCATAATAAGCCATATCCTCTTCATAACCCATAAGTGAAGCTATCTGCTTCATTATTTTGGATATGAGAACTGTATTTGCGGTTGTTATAACGGGAGTTGTGTTTTCGTGGGTGTACTCATCCCCACGTTCTCCTGCATCGCGAAGATGATCCTGAGGCGGATAGTCGTCCCAGCCGCCCGAGTTATAGGACAGATGCCAGGTCTTGGTCAGTCCCGA
>JAZRQH010000106.1:0-2435 GCA_045649645.1 Eubacteriales bacterium | reverse complement strand
ACGACAATTATCTGTTTATCGACGTTGTAGCAAGCGGAGAAATATTTATCTCCTACGAGCTTGACGAGCATAACGTCAACCTGCTCAAGATAAACGGCTGCGACGGTTATATCACCTATGATGAGATCACCGGTCAGGGTTCGGTGTGCTGGGGCAACAATAGTTTTACCGTGGTGGTAAGCGGCTTCATCTCACGTAATGAGCTTATCAAGGTTGCCGAGAGCATTAGCTTTACAAGGTAAAAAACACAGGAGATATTTCATAGGTTATGAAAAGATTTATAAGCACGGCTCTTGCGGTCATTATGCTTATACCCGCCTTTGGTCTTATATCGGACGCTGCCATACACCTGCCCTTCAGGGACGTAAGGTATAGCGACTGGTACTATGACACCGTGTCAAGGGTCTACGATGCCGGGATAATGAAGGGTGTTTCGGTAACCAAGTTTGACCCGGGCGGTCTTATGACCAGAGAGCAGGCGGCGATGATATTTTATAATCTCGAAGCTGAGGGTGAGCACTATTCAAGCTATAGCTTCAAGGATATAAAAGCAGGTGCCTGGTATGCGGATGCGGTGGAGTTCTGTTACCGTCATGGCATTACCAAGGGTATCAGTACAGAGTATTTCGGTGTGGGCAGATATATCACAAGACAGGATATGATAACCATGATATACCGCCTCTACCGCTCAGACTGGGCTCCTGCGGACAAATCAAAGCAGCAGCTATACATAAGCAAGGGTGCGGTAACTAAGTTTAAGGATTATTCGGATATAGCACCTTATGCCTTGGAGGCTATGAGATTTTCGTCGGGTGTGTGTATGATAATAACCCTTGACCACGGAGCGCATATCAATCTGAATCCCATTATTCAGGGGAACAACGGATACGTAAAGCCGCGTGCCTACTGTACCCGTGCAGAGATGGCAACCATCATATATAAGACCTGGTACATAAACCAATTCCTTTAAGAAAGGAGAAGATAAATGCTTAAAAGAAGTATTATATTTATACTTATTATAACTATGCTTCTTTGTGCCTTGCCTGTATACGGCGCAAAGGACGGTATAGAGCCTAACGGACCTATATATGTAAATAATACAGACCCATTGATAGACGGTGAACTGAGTACGGAAGAGGGCTGGTCACAGCCTGCAATGATGTATGACAAAACTCTCGGGTATATACTCAACGACACCGAAGCGGGCTTTTATGCCGATGTTGGCTTTGCCGTAAGCGACAGAGGATTCTACTTCGGTGCAGTCATACATGAGGGTGTGGGAAGCTACGATCCTGAGGACGACTATGAGCAGGAGGGTAAGAATATGTTCGTTGCCTCTACGGGAAAGGACGACCCCTCGCTTTACGGTGAGTTCGAGGGTACGGGCTGGAACGGCGATACCTTTATGTTGACTCTCGATCCTTTGGAACGTATGACTGAGTACGGTTTTGTCGGAGAACATGACTTTGCCCCGAGATATGCTGTATCCATCTTTGAGGATGGTTCGGTACGTGTCTATAGAAAAATGGTGTCCGAGGGAGATATAACCGATCAGGTAAGAGTCGCAGGCAAACGAACAAGCTTAGGCTGGTGCTTTGAGGCTTGTATACCGTTGGAGATAATAACCGAGGATATATATAACATAAGCTTCGGTGAGGTTGCTCTGGAAAAAAAGCAGATACTTAAGCAAGGGAGCGTTATTAAGGCATCCGCCATATATTGTGACAGATATATCGATTCACAGGGCAATATAACCGATCTTAATCACTATGTTACCGCTGCTTCTCTTGAGAATTGCGGTTATAATATAGCCTCTATGGGACTTGAGCTTATTATAGAAACTGACACGTTGGGGGATCTCGGTATCTGTACCCCTACGGGTCACGATTGGGTGTTTGATCTTTACGTAGATGCTACATATACCTCCACCGGCTTTGGAATAAATCGGTGTAGTGTTTGCGGCAAGATAGAATACGTCACCATACCGAAGAAGGTCTATCTTAATGCCTTTACTGACGTTAAGGGTAGCTACTGGTATGCCGATGCGGTAGACTACTGTCTTAAGCGCTCCTATATGATAGGTGTTTCTGCAAGTACCTTTGCCCCTACCCAAAAGCTCACCCGTGAGCAGTTTGTTATGATACTTGCAAACTACGAGGGTGTTGATACCTCAGACTATGCCTTTGTTGACAGCGGTATGAAGGACGTACCCACAGGCCTTTGGTATTCCGGAGCGATCGCTTGGGCGGTTAAGGAGGGATACGTCAGCGGAGTTGCGCCTGACCGCTTCGGTACGGGTCAGGAGATCGAGCGTGCCGCACTTGTGAGACTGCTTTGGTTATATACCGAAAAGCAGGGAATAGACGTATCAAAAAGGGCAGACCTGACCGTATATGCAGACGGACATAGAGTGCAGGACTGGATGCGTGAGGGAC
>JAZRQH010000105.1:0-2418 GCA_045649645.1 Eubacteriales bacterium | reverse complement strand
CGAGACCGACCTCTTCGGTGAGCAGGCAGTTCTCTGCGGCGGTGTTTGCGCACTTATGCAGGCAGGTTACGAGACTCTCGTTGAAGCAGGCTACGACGAAAGAAACGCATACTTTGAGTGTATCCACGAGATGAAGCTCATCGTTGACCTTATCTATCAGTCCGGCTTTGCAGGTATGAGATACTCCATCTCCAACACTGCTGAGTACGGTGACTACATCACAGGTCCCAAGGTTATTACCGAGGACACAAAGAAGGCTATGAAGAAGATCCTTTCCGACATTCAGGACGGTACATTTGCTAAGGACTTCCTGCTTGATATGTCTCCCGCAGGCGGTCAGGCTCACTTCCGAGCTATGAGAAAGCTCGCAGCAGAGCATCCCTCCGAGGTAGTTGGTGAGGAGATCAGAAAGCTCTACAGCTGGAACAACGAAGAAGACAAGTTCATCAACAACTAAGCGGCGGGTACGACCCGCTGCGGCAATCGGGACTTTTCCTAAGTGTAAACTTAATATATTGTGCCCGATTTGAAGATATTTTCTATAAATAAAATTCAAGAAATTAACAAGGTGTATCATGAGAAGTGATAAAATGAAAGCCGGATTCGAGAGAGCGCCTCAGCGCTCTCTGCTGAAGGCTATGGGTTATACAAACGAGCAGATAAAAAAGCCTCTTATCGGTATAGTAAACTCCTTTAACGAGGTTATCCCCGGACATATCCACCTCCAGACTATTGCAAGAGCAGTAAAGGATGGTGTACTCAGTAACGGCGGTACTCCCATGGAGTTCAACGTAATCGGTGTTTGTGACGGTATCGCTATGGGTCACGAGGGTATGAAGTACTCTCTTGTTACCCGTGAGATCATCGCAGACAGCGTTGAGTGTATGGCAAAGGCACATGCCTTTGACGGACTTGTGTTCATACCCAACTGCGACAAGATCGTTCCCGGTATGCTTATGGCGGCGGCAAGACTTAATATCCCCTCCATCTTCGTTTCCGGCGGTCCTATGCTCTCTCTCTGCTCCGACAAGGGTGCGGCAATGGACTTGAACTCTGTATTTGAGGCGGTAGGTGCGTATAAGAACGGCACTATGGACGAAAAGGACCTCGAATATTATGAGGAGAACGCTTGTCCCGGATGCGGCTCCTGCTCAGGTATGTTTACTGCAAACTCTATGAACTGCCTGACCGAGGTTCTCGGTATGGGTCTTCGTGGCAACGGTACCATCCCCGCAGTTTACGCAGCACGTCAGAGACTTGCCAAGATGGCAGGTATGAGAGCGGTTGATCTTGTAAAGGAAGACCTCAAGCCTCTTGACATTATGACAGAGGGTGCCTTTAAGAACGCTCTTACGGTAGATATGGCACTTGGCTGCTCCTCCAACTCACTTCTCCACCTTACAGCTATAGCATACGAGGCAGGCGTTAAGCTCGATCTCCGTATGGTTAACGAAATAAGCGAGGTTACTCCCAACCTCTGCCACCTTGCCCCCGCAGGTCACCA
Source organism: Eubacteriales bacterium (assembly GCA_045649645.1). Lineage (GTDB taxonomy): Bacteria > Bacillota > Clostridia > Oscillospirales > CAG-272 > RGIG7300. Next base: position 914 of record JAZRQH010000105.1, on the reverse strand, counting down.
TCATATGCAGGATCTTCAGGAGGCAGGCGGTGTATATGCCGTAATGAACGAGCTTAAAAAGCACGGTAAGCTCTGTGAGGACGTTATGACCGTTATGGGCGTTCCCATGGGTCAGCTTGTAGACGGCATCGAAAAGAAAAATAACGGCGTTATCCGTGACTATGATGACCCCTATACCAAGACAGGCGGTCTTGCAGTTCTCTTCGGTTCTCTCGCTCCCAACGGTGCGGCAGTCAAGAGAAGTGCGGTAGCAGCGGAAATGCTGGTTCATCGCGGCCCTGCAAGAGTCTTTGACTCTGAGGAAGAGGCCATTGAAGCTATCTACGCAGGCGCTATCAAGTCGGGTGACGTAGTTGTTATCAGATACGAGGGTCCCTCAGGCGGCCCCGGTATGAGAGAGATGCTCTCCCCTACCTCCGCTATCTGCGGTATGGGACTTGATAAAGAGGTTGCCCTTATCACCGACGGACGCTTCTCGGGTGCTACCCGCGGCGCATCTATCGGTCACGTTTCCCCCGAGGCAGCTCTCGGAGGACCTATAGCATATATTAAGGAAGGGGATATCATTTCAATAAACATCCCCGAATACAAAATAGACATCGAAGTTTCCCCCGAAGAAATGGAAGAGCGCAAGAACACCATGACTATCAAAAAGCGTGAGGTCAAGGGTTATCTTGCAAGATACTCCAAGATGGTTTCTTCTGCGGATAAAGGTGCGATCGTAGGAGTATAACAATGAAACAGATAAAGATATTTGACACTACCCTTCGTGACGGTGAGCAGTCTCCCGGCTGCAGCATGAACCTTGCGGAAAAGATCAAGGTTGCACAGCGTCTCGAAAAGTTAAAGGTAGACGTCATTGAAGCAGGCTTTGCTATCTCCTCCAAGGGAGACTTTGAGTCTGTAAATACAAT
>JAZRQH010000104.1:0-27651 GCA_045649645.1 Eubacteriales bacterium | reverse complement strand
CTCGTAGCTCTTTGGGAAGAGGGCGCTCCCGTTGATCCCGATCCTACTCCCGATCCTGAACCCGATCCCGATCCTTCCGATAAGGACTGGACACTTACATTTGATCCCGACGGCGGTGTTATGGACGAAGGCTTTGACACTGTTTACTACTTCAACACCGGCGATGCTTACGTTGACATCCTTCCCGGCTATCCTACCGCTACTCTTGAGGGCTTCGTTCTCACAGGTTGGTATCTCGAAGCTTGGAACTACACCTTTACACAGGGTGACTATGAGACAGGTTACTACGCTCTCGCTGAGGACGCTTATCTCGGAGCTCTTTGGGAAGAGGGCGCTCCCGTAGACCCTGATCCTACTCCCGATCCTGAACCCGATCCCGATCCTGCTCCTTCCGATAAGGACTGGACCATCACATTTGATCCCGACGGCGGTGTTATGGATGAAGGTTTCGAAACAGTATACGGCATTAACACAGGCGACTTCTATAAGGATGTAATGCCTGCATACCCCACCGCAACTCTCGAAGGTTACGTTCTCACAGGCTGGTACCTTGAGAAGTATAACTTCACATTTACACAGGGTGACTATGAGTCCGGTTACTACGCAGTTGCTGAAGACTGTGTACTCGTAGCTCTTTGGGAAGAGGGTACTGTAGAACCCGATCCTACTCCCGATCCTGATCCCACTCCCGATCCCGATCCTGCACCTGCAGGCGATTGGAAGATCACATTTGATACCGACGGTGGTGAAATGCCCGCAGGCGTTCCTACCGAAATGTATATCAACTCCGGTGCAAACTACAAGGAGTTCACCGGTTACGAATATCCCGTTCCCACCCTTGAAGGCTTCAATTTCACCGGTTGGTACTGGGAACTCTACAACTACACCCTTGACAAGGGCACATGGGACGGCGGTTACTTCGCAGTATCTATGGACGTTGACCTCGTAGCTCTTTGGGAAGAGGGTACTGTAGAACCCGATCCTACTGCCGATCCTGAACCCGATCCCGATCCTGCTCCTTCCGATAAGGATTGGACCATCACATTCGATCCCGACGGCGGTGTTATGGATGAAGGCTTTGCTACATCCTACGGCATCAACACAGGCGACAACTACAAGGACATTCTTCCCGGCTATCCTACCGCTACCCTTGAAGGTTACGTATTCATGGGCTGGTACCTCGAGGCTTGGAACTACACCTTCACCGAAGGCGACTATGAGACAGGTTATTATGCACTTGCTGAAAGCTGCACTCTCGTAGCTCTCTGGGAAGAAGGTGCTCCCGTTGATCCCGATCCTACTCCCGATCCCGAACCCGAACCTGATCCCGAACCTACAAAGGATTATAAGATCACATTCGACGCTGACGGCGGTGTAATGCCTGAGGGTGTTGCAAACGAGTATGGCATCAACTATAACGAAAACTATAAGGACGCTACAGGCGTTGACTACCCCGTTCCTACTCTCGAAGGTTATATCTTCGCAGGCTGGTACTGGGAGCTCTACAACTACACACTTGATGAAGGTACATGGAACGGCGGATACTTCGCAGTTCAGATGGACGTTGATCTCGTAGCTCTCTGGGAAGAAGATCCCAACTACGTTCCTCCCGTTGATCCCGATCCTACTCCCGATCCCGAACCCGAACCTGATCCCGATCCCGAACCTCCTGTTCCCGGTTGCACATGCAACGTAACAGTTAAGGTTGTTGGTACAACCATTACCCTTGAAGGTCTTACCGGTACATTCAAGGATGCTTGGATCGCAGCAGGTGAAAAGGCTGACTACTCTGAAATCAAGTCTGATTACCTCTACCGTGTAACCAGCACCTCTAACAAGGTTGTTAACGGCACATGGGTATACGATGCTCCTGCAGCAGGTACATACACCGTTCTCGTAAGATTCTCCGACTGTACTATCGCTTACATCGAAGTAGTTGTTTGTACAGCAGACGTTGAGGTTGACAAGAACATCATCCACCTCGAAAACCTCGTTCCCGCTGATATCAAGGACGTTTGGGTTTCCAAGGGTGAATGGACCGAGTATGCTGACGTTAAGGCTAACATGGTTTACCGTCTCAGGGGCGACTCCTACAAGATCGCTTCCGGCGAGTGGACTTACATGGTTCCCGAAAACGGCACATACACCGTTTACATCAGATACAATGACGGTACTGTTACATGCTACTCCGTAGAGTGCAACAGAGGCGACATTGCTAAGATGGAGGTTGTTGGCAATACCGTTACCTTCACAGATCTCTACGATTTCTACGTACTCCGTTACGCTAAGGGCGAGTACACCGCTGTTGGACAGGTTAAGCGTGCTCCCGGCTGTGTAAACATCAAGCCTTCAAAGGTTGTTGACGGTACATGGTCTGTAGAGCTTGCTTCCGGTACATATACATTTGTTACTCAGTTCAACGACGGTAACTTCGTATACTACCAGGTAACAATAGCATAACAAATATTTTCTGAACCCATCGGCATCAGCCGATGGGTTCTTTTTTTGCTGTCAAAACCTACTGCTTTGCGACTGTTTACAAATCAAATTCCATTTTTATGCAATATTGACAAATCAACTTTTTCTATTGACATATCTGTTGGTATAATGATATAATATTTAAAGTGAGATAAAATAACTTTCAAAGGAGATTCTTACAATGAGCCTCACCAAAAGAGTACTTGCCGTTCTGATGATCCTGGCAATGCTGCTCCCCACAATTCCAACATTTATCTTTGCCGCAGATACCTCTGCAACCGTCTTCTTTAACCCTAACGGGGGTACAGGCGGTCCCGGCAAGGTAACTGCTACAGTAGGAACAAGCTTAACGGTTCCCAATACTCTCCCCTCCAAGTCCGGAATGGTATTCCGCGGATGGGCTACAACAGCAGAAAAAGCCGCTACGGGCGAGCTTTCTTATATGGCAGGCTCTGCCGTATCCGTAACCGGTGATATGACCTTATATGCAAGCTATGCGTATACCGTTGTTCTCAAGTGCGGTAACGAAGGCGCAGGCACTGCTTCAAAGACGCTTTACAAGTTCCCTGCAAAGGACCTTCTGCTTTATCACGACAAGGCTTCCATAACCGCTAACTACGGTATGTATCCCAAGAATAACGACCAGCGTTTCTTTATCCAGTGGAACACCAAGCAGGATGCTACCACCTCCAAGGGTACCGGTATAGCATACTGGCAGAATTATAACACCAACGCTGCCGCAACCCTCTACGCTATCTGGGGATATCCCATCAGCTACCACGCTGACGGCGGTATATTCCCCAAGACCCAGACAGAGATATTCAAGGCGTACGTTTGCGATTGCGACGATAATAACTATCAGAATCCCAAGACCCTTTACGGTAACTTCGATTTCCCCGAAGGAGACAATACTCCCGTAAAGGACGGTTGCCGTCTCTATACAATGAGCGGTACCGTATTCTACGGTCTTCTCTACCCCGATATGAGCTTCTTCACCACAGAAACCGCACAGCAGAATCTTACCATCCCTCCCACGGGCGGCAAGATGCCCTGGAGCTCATTCCACACCACCACAAACGAGGACGGCAACTATGCCCCCGAGTTCTATGCTATTTGGGAGCCTTCCGTTACCTATAAGGCAAACGGCGGCTCGGGCGCTGACGTAGTTGACTGGATCACCTGGGACTGGGACGGCGTTTATATGTATAAGAGCTATACAGTTCTTGCAAACAGCTTCTCCAAGTCCGGCGCATCCTTCAGAGGCTGGAACACCGAGCCCGACGGTAGCGGTATCTCCTACTCTGCCGGCTCTGTTATCAACCACAACTCCTCCGACCCCATCGTGCTGTACGCCCAGTGGTCTGACGGCACCCGCGGTGCACGTGCAGAAGAAAAGTATACCGTAAGCTTTGACGCCAACGGCGGTATATTTCCTCCTGCGGCAGTTCATAAGTACTATGGCTCTGTGCTCAATCTTCCTACCGCTACTCCCTCCAGACCCGGCTACAAGTTCATGGGCTGGAGCACAGACAAGCTCTCCGGCTTTGTTAACTACAAGTCAGGCGATCCCTTCGGCAACGACACAAACACAAGACTTTACGCCGTATGGCAGGAATGTACTGCTCACAGCTATAACCAGAGCTCATCGAAGGCTTCTACCTGTACAACGCAGGGTAAGATCACCTATATGTGTTCTGTCTGCAGACAGAGCTACGACGAGTATCTGGATTACGCTCACACCTGGGGCAGCTGGACCGGTAACGGCGACGGTACCGATACAAGAAGTTGTACCATCTGCGGCGCTACCGAGACCAGAGAGTCTCTGTGCAAGCACAGCTATGACGGCGGTGTTGTGACCAAGCCCGCTACCTGTCTTGAGACCGGTATCAAGACCTATACCTGTAACCTCTGCGGCGAAGCCATGACAGAAGCTATCGCCCAGCTTAAGCATTCCTTCACTGACTACGTCTCCAACAACAACGCTACCTGTCTGCACAATTCAACAGCTATAGCGTACTGTGACTACGGCTGCGGAAGATACAGCCTGATCCTTGAAGAAGGAACACAGCTCGACCACGTATACACACAGTACACCTTTGACAACAATGCAACCTGTCTCAACGGCGGTACACAGACCGCTTACTGCGACTATGGCTGTAAAAACACCGACACTATCCCCTACGACGGTCCTACTGTTGACCATAAGTTTACATCTTATACCTCCAACGGTGACGCTACCTGCGGCACAGACGGCACAAAGACCGCTTACTGTGACTACGGCTGCGGAAACACCGAGACCGTAGCTGACGCAGGCTCCGCTACGGGAGACCACCTCTTCTACGACTATATTCCCAACGGCGACGCTACCTGTATGGCAGACGGCACAATGACCGCATACTGTGAATACGGTTGCGGCGTAACCGATACCATCAAGGATATGGGCTCCAAGTTAGACCACGTATTCAGCGAATACACAAGCGATAACAACGCTACCTGTACCTCCGACTCTACAATGACCGCATACTGCGAATACGACTGCGGTACTACCGATAAGAAGTTTGAGACAGGAACACGTATCGATCACGTATTTACCGTTTACACACCTGACGGTAACGCCACCTGTATGGCAGACGGCACCAAGACCGCGTACTGTGACTATGGCTGCGGCAACACCGATACGGTTGCTGACGAGGGTTCCGTAACAGACCATAAGTTTGAAGATTACAAGTCCAACGGCGACGCCCAGTGCACCGAGAACGGCACCAAGACCGCAAGCTGTATCTTCGGTTGCGGCGAGACCGACACGGTTGCCGACGAGGGCTCCGAGCTTGGTCACGACTTTGGTGAATGGATAATCACAACTCCTCCCACCACCACCGTGGACGGCGAGGAAACAAGATACTGCAGCCGCTGTGACGCTACAGAAACTCAGATAGTTCTCAAGCTTGGCGCACCCAGGATCTCCGTTGACAACTACGTTATCACAGTTACCAACGCTGACCTTATCAAAGACATCAGATACGCTGTCGGCACGTATACCACAGGCACTGAGATCAAGGCTGCCGAGGGCAACGTGGCTATCTCCAATTCTCTTGTTAAGAAGTACACCGTAGACGGCAAATTCGTATACGAGATGCCTTATTCCGGTTACTTTACCCTCTGGATCAGAATGACCGACGGCGAGGCATATTTCCTATATGCGGACGTAACCACCTTTACTCCTTATCTCTCGGCTTACGGCGTTAAGATCACGGTTCACAACCTCAACAACGTTAAGGATTTCTTCATCGCCAAGGGTGAATATAACACCTACAGTGAGATCAAAGAAAACGGGTACATATTCAACGCAACTGCAGGAAAAATCGCAGGAAAGCACAACTACACCTACACCGTATATGAGCCCGGTATTCACACCGTGCTTATCCGTTACAACGACGGAACGACTACCGCTCTTCACGAAACACTGGTGGTAGACGAGCCCGTATTCACAACCACAGGCTTGCAGGTCATCGTTTCTAACCTGCCCGACGTAAAGGTTATAAGAACTGCGTACGGCGAGTGGAATACGGTCAAGGAGCTTAAAGCGACCGACACGATACGTAACTTCTCCGCTAAAACAGCCATCAAGGGCAAGGATCCCTACACCATCCAGTACAGAAACGAAGGACGTGTAACGGTTATCGTTGAGTACAACAACGGTTACGTCAAGGTATTCCATTACGACGTTAAGAAGAACGTTCCTACCGTTTCACTCAAGAGCAACACGGTTACCTTCGGCAATCTGGACAATCTCCATATGATCAGATTTGCAAAGGGTGCTCACTCTACAGCCGCTGAGATCAAGGCGGCAGGTGCAGTTACCTTCAAGCCTGATTCTATCGTGAACGGTACCATCACCGCAACGCACCTCGAATACGAGACGACCTATACCTTCCTCGTTCAGTACACCGACGAAAGCTACAACTATTACGTAATTACTACCGAGGCTCAGAGACCCGAGGGTACTTACATTTTGACCATAGATCCTACCGGCGGTACCATGCCTGCAGGCTATGACCTTAAGTATTACTTCTATCCTCAGCAAAAGTTCGTCAACATTCTCGGAGGCTTCCCCGTTCCTACACGACCCGGTTATACCTTCTACGGATGGGAATGGAGACCCCACGCAGATAACCATACATGGGTAGATGGCTGGGGCACGCAGCCTTATACATTTGACATGGACATAACTATCCACGCGATCTGGATAAAAAACTGAATCATAACATAAAAACAAGTCACCGAAAGGTGACTTGTTTTTGTTATATGTTAAGCAATTTCATAACGTTATAGGCGGTCTTATATAGGGAGGGCTCGTTTATAAGCTTTGCTTCCTTAAAGGACAGAGCCTTACGCTGGATAGAGAACACGGCGGTAACGCCCATCTCATAGCAGACCTCACTCTCCTCTGCCGCTCCGCAAAGCACGATAAGGGGAATGTTCTTTGCCTTGGTACGGGATGCGATACCCGAGATCGCTTTACCGTCAACGCTCTGAGAGTCGAACTTTCCTTCTCCCGTAAAGACAAGATCGGCGTCACAAAGCTCACGGTCAAAGTTCTTAGTGTCAAGCACGACGTCGATACCCAAGCGAAGCTTTGACCCAAAGAAGGCTACCATTCCGCCGCCGCATCCGCCTGCAGCGCCCGCTCCGGGAAGAAGCTCAACGTCAGCGCCCAGATCACGCTTTACAACCTCGGCACAGTGCTTCATTGCCGCATCAAGCACGGGAACAACGTCAGGCTTTGCACCCTTTTGGGGAGCAAACACGTAGGAAGCGCCCTTGGGACCGCACAGCGGGTTATCTATATCGCACATGGTAACAAACTCGCATTCTGCAATTCTGGGATCGATGTGCGAAGGATCAATTCGGTCTATATGAGCAAGTGAAACGCCGGAGGGCACGAAGCTTCTGCCGCCACGGTCGTGGAATTTAACCCCCAGAGCCGCAGCCATTCCGCAGCCCATATCGTTAGTGGAGCTGCCGCCGAGAGCCACTATAAACTTGCGGAAGCCCGCATCAAGCGCAGCCAGAATGAGCTGACCGACACCGAAGGTAGTGGCGGTTTCGGGTTCAAGGCGTACTGCCATAGGAAGCCCTGCACAGGCCGCAAGCTCGATCACCGCAGTATCGCCAAGCACTCCGTAGAAGCTGTCTACGTCCTCAAACTGAGAGCCCTTTACGCGTACAGGCACCTTCTCGGCGCCCAAAGCCTCTATAGTTCCCTCTCCTCCGTCGGCAATAGGCATAAGAACCGTCTCGCAGTCGGGACACACGTCCTTTACCGCACGGTCGATGGTCTCGGCAACCTTGCGGGCAGAAAGAGTTCCTTTATATGAATCGGGAGCGATAATTATCTTTTTCATGTATAAATTCTCCAAATACGGAATATAATATAGTGTAATTGTATCACATAAATAAACAATAATCAAGAAAAAATCAAAAATACTTGACAAAGGATTTTAAGTGTGCTATAATATTCAAGCACTGAAAAAGACGCCGGAGTGGCGGAACTGGCAGACGCCCGGGACTTAAAATCCCGTGGGATTAATTTCCCGTACCGGTTCGATCCCGGTTTCCGGCACCAAGCCGGTCAAACAAAGATCGGCTTAAATATCGCGGAGTAGAGCAGAGGCAGCTCGTCGGGCTCATAACCCGGAGGTCGCAGGTTCGATCCCTGTCTCCGCAACCAAAGGAAACCCTTGTAAATCAAGGGTTTCTTTCTTTTTCATGTTTTTTACAAAACCTCATTTTCTAACACTTTTCTAACACTTTTCCGACAGAGCCTTTTACCGCAAGGCTTTGTCGGATTTTTTATTGTAATTTTCAGCCCGATTTCGCCTAATTTTTGGAAGTAAAAACAACACAAAAAAGTATCCCAATAGGGTTGAAGTTCTTCCTTTTTGGGATGGCTTTTTAGTTGTTTTGATATGATCTATCATTAAATTTTATATGCGAATGTAATTTTATTGTATTCCTGTTTTTTGTCTTACATAAAACCTAGTTCCGTTTTTACAATATGGCTGAAATCAAGAATGTTTTAATATGCAATTGAACTTGTATCGTAACCCTATAGTAAAACATAATCGTTTTACTATCATTTGACATTATGCTATCAATAATCACTTCTAAATCCCAATATTTTCGACAACGTATTTGTTATATCAAATGAATTTAACGGTTCTAATTCAACAATTCCATGATATTCACGTTTAATACAAATAACATTTTCCACATCTATCGCGAAAACAGAGTATGGATGCAATAATTCAAGCGCATATTTTTTGAAGTTTTCAAATGCCTTCTTCGTTTTGAATCTTACGTAATAATGATTAAAATCCGCCTTATCATAAACCACATCATATTGTTCTGTTAAAGCATTAAGTATCCTTATTTCTTCTTGATCTATAGATACTAAATATATTTCAGACCTGTCGATCTCGCTATTAAGGAAACCCTCCCAATTAATAGTTATATTATCTAAAAAACTTATTTCGGATAAATCTTCTTTAGCTAAATACTTTCTAAGAACATACACGATATGTAAAATAGGAGCTTTAACAACAGAGCTTTCTTGTTCACACAAATCCTTAATGTCTCTCAACAATTCTACACAATGGTATCGACAACAGGAGCAAAATGTTTTTTTAATTCGTGCAGTTATATCTCTATAACCATATGGAATCATATGGTTATCTAAAATCACATTTAGTTCATTATATAACAATTCATCTTTTTGGTCATCAAGATTTAATGGTTTGTACGACTCTCCATTGATATACATATTGGCTTCATATTTAAATTTCTGTAAGCAATAATCCAACACAGATGTCTGAAATAATAAATTTTGAATTGTTTTATCTGCATCATAAAAAATATTACGATGATAAATAGTGTTAATTTCTTCTATTTTTTCATCCGAAAAGTTTTCAAAAATATACTGTGCCAACAGTACATCTTTGACAGCTTGTTCAACAATAGCATCCTCTTCTTCCTGAGAATAATCAGTTTCTTCAAATGGATATAGTGCGTATTTAATATTTTCAAGCTTATCCTTTATCTCTCCATCCAACAAATACAATTCCATCAATATTTCGTCAATATTCGGACGCAAATCAGGATCTTGAATTCTGCATTTTTGTACAATACCGTCCAATGTTAGTAGGAGTGGGTTTTTATCTGCAATTGTCATAAATGCTTCTCCGGAAGGATTTTGCTTTGTAAAAAGCTCATTAATAATTCTTCCCAGAGCATATATGTCACAAGCTGAGGTGGTTTCGTCAGTAGCCAACTGTTCAGGCGCAGCATAACGACGATTCCCAAGCCAATCTCTACGCTTTGTTTTCGTTGAATCCTCGAAATGTGCAATACCAAAGTCAGCCAAAACTAATGTACCATCATCGTCTACGAGTATATTCTCGGGTTTTAAATCTCGATGAACAACACCTTTTTTATGAATAAACTGCACAGCTTCACACAACTGAATAATATAACTCAGCAAAACAAACGAATCATTTTCGGTATCTATGACAGTTCGGAGGTTTCTTGAATAGTACGGCATAACACAATATGCCATTCCTTTTTCCACAACATAATCGAATATTTTCACGATATTATTGTGATTGGTATCTTTACAGAACTGACATTCATTGCCAAATCGCGAAAGCTTATCCTTTTCTTTACTTTTATCCTCTTTTAATACTTTTACAGCATAAGTACGAGAATCTCCATTCGATGTCGCTTTCCATACCGTACCATTTCCGCCCTCATCAATTATTTCCGTAATAATATACTTTTTTGACCCCAATTTCAAAACTGTTCCAACTTGAAATTCCATATCAAACCTTTCTAAAAACCTTATAAAAACACCATTTGCGATTGTATTTTGTGATTCTAATTCTATGTTATATTTTCAAAATAAGTGAATTATATTATTTCAACATAGCCGTAATTCTGTTTGTCTTATATTACACAACCGAATCTTTTCTCTCCCCACCAATCGGGAACGAGATCTTTGAGTTTTACTGTTTTTTCGGTTTCGATATCAAGGAGAATTTCGATATTCCCGCTGTCCTTATCAAGCTGCATCATATACTCACGGCAAGCTCCGCAAGGAGATCCTACCCTGCCGTCAGGCATAACCGCAACGACCTTATCTATCTGACTTTCACCGTTTGTAATCATATTGGCTATAGCATTTCGCTCGGCACACATTCCAAGTCCGGAAGCTGTGTCTATACAGACACCGACATAGATATTTCCCTGCTTTGTAAGGATCGCCGCCGCAACTCCGCCGGCATCTATAAATGGTGAAATAGCACGACCGTTCTGAACCTTTATCGCTTCGTTATATAACTTCTTCCACATAGCTTCACCCCGTAAAGATTATATTTATATCAAATATATTTTACCGCGTAACGGTGATAATGTCAACTTTGTTGTCAAAGTAATACATAATTTCAGAATTTGTCGTATTTCAAAAGAAAATTTGACACTCGGGGTAAATAAAGCTATAATATATACATCGACTTAATGGAGAATAACATGAATAACATTATAGAAATAACAGATTTTCACGCACCTGAGCTGGACGTATATACACGGTTAAGTGAGGTTCAGCTTTTGAACAGAGAATTTCCCGAAAAGGGGATGTTTATAGCGGAGAGCCCAAAGGTTATTGAACGGGCTCTTGATGCCGGATATGAAGTAGTTTCCTGCCTTATGGAGAAAAAGCACATTGAAGGCGAAGGCAAGGACATCCTTGCCAGAATAGGGGACGTTCCTGTTTTTTGTGCGGAGTTTGATATTCTGACACAGCTCACCGGATTTAAGCTCACCCGTGGTATGCTGTGTGCTATGAGGCGCAAGCCCTTACTTAGTGTCAAAGAAATCTGCAAAGACACAAGCAGAATAGTTATACTTGACAAGGTTATGAATCCCACAAACGTTGGTGCCATAATCCGTTCAGCTGCAGCTCTTGGAATGGATGCAGTTCTTCTCACTCCCGGATGCTCGGATCCTCTGTACAGACGTGCCGCAAGGGTAAGTATGGGTACTGTATTTCAGATCGAATGGACGTTTTTGCCTAGCGACAGCCTTGATGAAATAAAGGATCTCGGATTCAAGACAGTTGCTATGGCTCTTAAGGACAATTCCCTTTCAATTAACGATCCCAGACTGAATGCAGAAGATAAACTTGCAATTATTATGGGAACAGAGGGTGACGGACTGTCTGACGAGACTATAGACGGTTGCGACTATACCGTAAAGATCCCAATGTACCACGGAGTGGACTCGCTGAACGTTGCTGCCGCTTCTGCTGTGGCATTCTATGCGCTGGGTAATACAACATAATATACGATATAATTTTACATTAATAAACACCCGACAGAATAAAATCTGTCGGGTGTTTATTATGTTATGTCACTAAACAGTTGGTCAATGGAGACCGAAAAGAGCTTTGCTATGTCAGGCAAGAGGGTGATATCCGGCAAGGAACGTTCCTGCTCCCATTTTGATACCGCCTGTACGCTGACCCGAAGCTTATATGCCAAAGCACGTTGGGTCAAGCCCTTTGAAATTCGCAACTGTTTGATATTTTTGCCTATCGGCAGATTCATAGATGTGCTTACCTCTTTTCGAATAATATAGAGTGCCGCACAATGTATGACAAGGCGAAACCGTACCCAAAAGCACAGCTTCGCCCTGCTATTACTCACCTTACTCGGTCTTAGTGCTGACCGACAGGGGCGAGCAATACGACACCAGCTAATCGCAGTGTGCCTGAAATCATATACTGCCCCTCCTTTCGTAATTTATAAAATTTATAACCTTAATGCCTGCAGTCATCTCGGCTACGGTTATATTTTAGCATATAGGGTAATGGGTGTCAAGAAAAAGAAATCTACTGTTGGTAGTAGTTATAGATATATTATTGTCATAGTATTATTAAATTTCCATAGGTCTACTTAAACCGTATCTCCTTGTCCTCGTAAAACAAAACTCTGAATTTATTCTTGCAAATGTAAAATCCTCTTTTTGCAAGTATCGAGCAATTGAAAAAACATCTGTGTATTTTAAAGAAATTTTGATTTCCTTTCTATCGTTCACAAGCAAATCTTCATTCAAGACTAAAACAAATCGTTTCGTTTCATTAGGAGATATACAAAACTCCCAAACAGATGATCCGTCAAGATCAAAATCAATTTCTATTGCATTGTTTGAACCATAGTTTTTCAAAGTATACAACATAATGAAGTTGTTTTGTAAAAAATTCTGTTTCATATCTTTTAGGGAAAATTCAGTTATTGTTTTAACTAAATGGTCTTTGTTAGCTGCTTCATTTACGTACTTTGTCTTAAAGTCAATTATACTCGCAATGTCATCTGGTACTGATTTTCCCGAAACAAGCAACGCTCGCTTATATTCCACATATACAATATTATCATTTTCATCAATTGTGAGAAGATCTCCTGTATACTTTTTCAATTCTGAAACCAATCTTGGTTTAACTGATAATTTCCGTTCTTCTTTTTGACTTCTAACAGTAAACCATATTGTAAATATCAATGCAACAATCGTTGCAAAAGCCCCCAAAAACGACCCATAAAATGCTAATGCATCTTTTGCTTCCCAATTCACTTCAAGAAAGGAAAACGGTGCGGGACATTCATATGCGAGGTTGATCAAAATTGGAATCACAAAAACAGATATTAAAACTACTATGGTTAATATTACAATTGATAAAATTTTATGTTTTTTTATAAACTCGAACATTTTACACTCCGTCTTTAAATTTAAACTATTGATATTTTATCATATTCCTGTTATTTTCTCAACATCATATATCTAAAAATATTCTTAAAATAGCAAGCTGATAGAATACCCGACAGAGTAATCTGTCGGGTAGGTTCTCGTTTATTTTATTAACTCATATCTGCTCATAACAAGTTGAACTATCTCTGTAGCTCTGACACGCATACCGATCTTTGAAATGACATCACGTATACAATCCTCTGTCAATTCGGGTATATACTGACGATACTCGGGATAAACATCCATCAACTCACGGAACAAGGTTATGAGCATATCACCGGACTTAGGCTTTGAGGGATAGCCTCGGGAAATGAGTGCCATATTGTTATCATAGTTAGGTGCTAAGCCTATAAACTCACCTGTTACCGTATCTCTGAGCAATCCAAAGTTATTGGTATGTCGGTCGGGATTGGCAATCACGGTATCCATAAACACAAGCCTTATATAATCCGGAATTGCCTTAGGGCAAAGATTCTTCAGAGCTTCCACAACGTCTGTATATTCCTCGTTGTCACCCATAAAGGCAGACGCAGGCTCAAAGTTAACGGTCGCCGCATCTGTAAAATCAAGAGTTCTGATGCACTTGTCACCACGTTCATAAACTGCCATATTCATACCGAGAGCCTGTCCCAACTCGTATACAAACAGTTCGGAAAAGGCTTCGTCGTGATTTGCCTTTTTGTACATCCACCACTTGCCTTTTTTCAGCTTCCAGCACTTTTCAAAGCTTCCCACATTGGTAAGCTCGGGAGTTCTGGAACGCTTACTGTTTGCTGCACGGTTAAAGCTGTCATAGGTTCCCTTAAGCGCCAGGTTTGAAAAATAATCGTCTGTGAATCTAACGTCAGCATAGGTCAGCTCGGAGTCTATCTCTCTGATCCAATAATTATCGGTTATGGTAGCTCCGTTGACGTGTATAACTGTGGATATATCGTCCTTTTCGGTCAAACGGAGTGCTTTCTTAAGTAATCTGGAATTTGCTCTGTGGCTGTCGATAGCTCTGGACTCAAGCCAGATATCGGCATTACTCACCCGTTTCAGAAAAAGCGGAAGCAATGCTTCGTTTTTTACTGTAAGCGTATTGTTCTTCCATACGGCCACAAGTGTATCACCGCTCAGAATTTCATAATTCATTTCATTGCCTCCATTTCATAGTATATTGTTAGTATATCACAAGTAAATTTTTCAGTCAATGAAAAATTCTGTTTTATGGAATTTTAATTCTGTTTTATGGAGTTCGATACTATATTTCCATTGTTACATGCATCTAAAAATATTCTATAAATCATACTTTATAAAATCTTAAAACTACTTTTTTACCCCTTCTATTTTGGCATATGTAAATGGGACACTTTTTGATAAATTTTTGAAGGCGGTTTTTGATGCGTTTTTCTAACGGTTTTCTAACACTTTTCTAACACTTTTTCTCACGTAAAATGGCACCTGAGAGAGGTACCACAATATGTTGTGTCTTAGATATCCTCAACACACAATATACGGTAGTTGGGGAACGATTTCCTCTAAGGTAACTTCTCATAACCCGGAGGGGAACGAGCCGAGCGCGTCCGGGGACGATACAGCGAGGCGAGTGAGTGGCAGCGGTTGACGATTGATGAGCCTATTTTATAGGCGAAGTCAGAGTCGGGCACCGCAACAGGACGCAGGTTCGATTTTCAAGTACGACTATCCGACGGTGGTGAGGTGCCTTCAAGCCATAATTGAACTAAACTTAGGGCGACCTGCCCTGTCTCCGCAACCAAAATGAAAAGGCAACCAAACGATGTTGAAGTAGTCAATAATTTGTAGACACAAAAAGAAAATCAAGCTGCCAGTTCAATTCTGTATTGAACTGGTGGCTTTTGTTTAATTTTCGGATTGGTTTTATATGATTGAAATAGTAGACAGTGTCAGCAACAGTTTTTGTTACCTTTCTTTTTCGAAGTCTGAGCGCGTATCGATAGATTTATCGACACGTAATAAGGCTGCCTTATTGGCAGCCTTAAATTAATGATGATGTCCGTGACAGCAATGCACTGAATTTGTTTTGAACTCCACACGGCATTCTCTTTGGTGGCAATGCTCTGCGCTTGTTTCCACCTCTACGGTGACGTGGATTATGCCGTGCTCACGCAGCCGGTCGCGGATATGTTCCTTGATCTCTTGAAGGTCACCGTCGCAAACCACGTGCATGGTGGCATAATGATCGCAGCCATCCATACTCCACACGTGGACGTGATGAACGTCAAGCACACCCTCGATTGCGCTTATATGCTCCTTTAGCTGGGGCAGGTTGATATCACGGGGTGTTTTTTCAAGAAATAAGTCGATTATCTTCTTGAGATTTTTTAAGGCGTTGATAAGTATAAATACCGAAACGCCCACCGACATAAGAGGATCGATGATCCGCAGATCTGTAAATTTCATTACCACGGCACCGACAAGCACTACTGCCCAACCGAGAACGTCCTCAAGCATATGCAGGTTGACCGCCTTCTGATTTATGGAAGCTCCGTCACGGGTGAAAAACGCCGCGCAGAAGTTTACCAGAGCACCTACAACGGCAAATATTATCATTCCGTTATAATCTATCTCTGTGGGTACGATCAGCCTGCAAAGGGCATTGTATATCATAACCGCCGAGCCTGCCAAAAGGATAAGCGTTGTGATCAATCCTCCGATAACCGAATACCGTGCATAGCCGTAGGTGTGTTTTTCATCAGGCGGTCTTTTGCTCTTTTGCTCGAGAAAACAGGAGATGCCTATGCTCGCCGCGTCACCTATATCGTGAACTGCATCCGAAGCGATAGCCACGCTGCCTGTTATAATGCCCCCGATAAATTCGAAAGCCGCAAATGATAAATTGAGAATAAACGCAATCAAAATGCGTCGCTGTGTCTTCATCTTTTCCTCCGATTGACTAATATCAAAATCTGTGATACAATATATTCGTTATAGAACACATTGTTCGATAACATCATATACGGTCGATACCGAATTTGCAACATACGATATCGACGGATCATTCATTACCGAACAAATCACAAAAATTGTATGGAGAAATATATGGACAGAAGGCAAAGAAAAACAAGAGAGGCGATCTTTAAGGCGTTCAGCGAGCTTGTTTCAAAAAAGGATTTCAGTCAGATCACGGTGGGGGAGATAATAGAGCGTGCCGATGTCGGCAGAGCTACCTTTTATGCACATTTTGAGACAAAGGATTTTCTGCTCAAGGAGTTCTGCCAGGAGCTGTTCTGTCACATCTTTGATACCGAAAGGAAGGGCGAACACGGGCACAGACATATTTTTGACTGCGAGGGGTCGGACTCCGCTTTTCTGCATCTGTTTAAGCATTTACACAAAAACGATAACAATATTCTGGCACTTCTCTCCTCGCAGAACAACGAGCTGTTTTTAAAATATTTCAGAAGCAATCTTGAGGTGCTGACAGAAAGCCAGCTACCGTTGTTCGAGTCAAGAAAAAGTAAGGATATCCCCGATTCTTTCTGGAAGCATCATATCGTTTCCACCTTTGTGGAGTCTCTTAAATGGTGGATCGCAAACGGAATGTCGGAAAGCCCGGAGGTTATAACCGAATACTTTTTTAAGGTGATTTCGTAACCAAACGGGAGAAAAAGGTAGTTTATAGATGTGGAGATCATTTTGAGCTTGTTAAAAGGAGTCTTGATATGAAAAAGATATTTGTCACAGTGATAATAATCCTGCTTATTGCTATTTTTGTCCTCCCGATCCCAACACGCCTGAAGGACGGCGGTACGGTAAAGTATCAGGCTGTTTTATACAGCATTTCCGACGTTCACCGTATTACATCAACCGATAATGATGTGAGTTACGAAGACGGAATTATAATTGAAATACTCGGCTTTGAGGTATTTAACAACGTTAAAAAAGCGCCCTCTGCCAAAGGGCCTGAAGAGGGCTCACCGTCTGTAGAAGAGCTGAAGGAGGATACTCCCCTTACGGTCTGTGATTTTGAGGTCTCGTACGCCAACACACCGAAAACAAACAAGATCTTCCGTGATACCCTGAACCCTGAAAAGCTTGCCGATTCAAGCGTTCGTCATCTGCCGATATATAAGCTTGATAACCTTGATGCGCTTGAGAGATTTAAGGCTGATTTTGCAGATGAGTTCGTTATGGATAGGGGCTATGATGAGATCCCCTCATTTAACGAGGTTACAGAAAAATATACCGAGAGGTTCTTTGAGGATAGCTGTGTCTTTCTGGTCTACGTTGATTCGCCAAACTCCACACACCGCTTTGCCTTAGACGGAATAAATATAGACAGAGAATATTTCTGCATTCATATAGAGGAGACCACGGGTGCCGAGGCTGTGGACGATGCGCTTGCGGGATGGTTTATTACCGTTGCGGTATCACGCGATTCTATTACAAAATGTACCGAATTTGATGCGGTACTGAATTACGGTTTTGAGATCATCCTTCCCACCGTGCCTGCGTTAAGACAGCCGCCTCAGCTGTACGTTGTTTCAAACGATACCGAAATCGAAGCAATGAAGGGCACCTTCACCTGGACCTACAGTGAAGATAACGGAAAGTCGGTTACGGTAAATGCAGACAGCAGTCATCCCTTGACTTTAAAGAAACATATGCCAGCATTAGCTCTTGTTCCGACAATTTATTCAAGTGTATATCCTTTAGGCGCACGGCTTCAGTTCGGTGCTTCTCCCAACGAGTTCACGCCTAACACCGTATCGGTGCGCTGCTGGCCTGCAAAGTGTTGGGGCGACCCGCAAGCCGAGGGTGAAAATATCCCGTTGGATCACGAAAACGGAAATATCTTTATCGAGCTTAAGGACGGGAATTACGTTTACGAGATAACCGCCAAATGGAACGGCTCAAGATCTGCCTATGGAACAGTCAGATACAGCTTCTATACCGTTAAAGCAAGCGCGGATGCTATCCCGGAAGTTGAATTAGTTGAGTGATTATCACGCTGAGGTGTTGCAGTAATGCAACACCTTTTGACATATTTTCGACAATATGATATACTCTATGTAAAGACTTCCCGAAGGAGCTAATTATGATCTCTTTTGAAAAAATATTCGACATCGACCCCGAGGCAGAATATTTCCCCGAGTACGACTGCAAGGGTGAATATAACGGAATATGCTTTGAGGGAATAAAGGCTATCACATATAACGGTGCTATGTATAAAGGCAAGCCTACAAGGATATTTGCCCATATCGGATTCCCCGAAAATACGCAAAAGCCTGTACCTGCCGTTGTTCTTGTTCACGGCGGCGGAGGTCATCCTGATGATATATGGATAAGAAAATGGAATGAGCGTGGCTATGCCGCTATCGCTATGTCAACTAACGGATATTTTCCCGAAAGGTCGGTGTGCCTTTATGAATGTGTGGGTGCGGACGCTATGGTGCATGGACTTATCCCTCCCTTTTATAAGGAAGGCTACGTCGAAGGTCCTAATACCACTCATCTTGAGGATTCGGACCATCCTATAGGCGATCAATGGATGTATCACGCTGTGACAAGCGTGATTATGGCATACAACCTTCTTCTCGCTGACGAAAGAGTGGATAATGATAAAATAGGCGTGTGCGGAATTTCCTGGGGAGGAATAATCGCCTCAATTGCCATAGGCTATGATCCCCGTTTTGCCTTTGCCGTGCCTATATACGGCTCGGGCTATCTCAGCTGCGGACTCTCGGGACTTAACAAGCTCTTTAATGCTCCCGGAATGCAGAAATGGTATGCCGAAAGACGATTTGACCGTGTCAGGACTCCCGTTATGTGGCTGTGCTGGAACGACGACTGCTGCTTTTCTATAAACTCTAACTCCATGTCATATCAGGACACAAAGGACGGAAACCCAAGCACCTGTCTGTCAATGATAAATGATATGGGACACTCTCATCCCTGCGCTTATGAGCGTAACGAAAGCTATTGGTTTGCAGATACGGTTCTGTTGGGTAATAATATTCCCAAGGTAAAAGCTGAGTACGCAAGAGGAAGTCTGAAATATTCCTGCAGCACAAAGGTAAGCTCGGTAAGACTTTTCTGTATATACGAAAAAATGAGATATACCAGCCACGAAAAATACGGCATTCATAACACCTTTATGGAACAAAAGTGGCAGATAATCGACCTTGACCCTGAGAAAAACGAAGCTGAAATTCCGCTTGATATTGTCGGAAAATACGTTGAGTTCACCTTGGAGAACGGAATCACGCTGACCACCCCCTATAATGAGTTTAAGTGCAGACAGTAAGCGGGCGCCGGCCCGCAGCGATAATCGGGACTCTTATGCAATTTAAACTGTTTTTGCAGTGCCCGATTTGAAGAAATTTTCTATAGATTGCAAAACCACCGCAAAGGATCTTCCTTGCGGTGGCTTTTTTATATCTTATGTCCATTAATGAATATTCTAACAAATTTACTATATATTCGCTTCCGCAAAAAACCGTAGTAAAGCCTTGCTTTTTTATTTAAGTATCAATTTTATTATCGAAAGCTGGAGCTGTTTAGGTAGAATGTTGAGGAGTAAAAGCAAGGGATTGCGGTTGATTGAATATGCGAATTTTGGTCTACGTTTGGACAGAATTTTTGCGACCTTTGAGGCGAGCTTACGGGTTGGAATATTACATGCCTCCACACGGTCGACTATACTTTTGAATCTGGTTGCGTTGCAGGAATAGAGCTTGGTATTATCGCAAAAGCGGTCAAGCGCGGCGGTAGACACACCTAACATATCGGTTGCAACCGCACCTGCGCGCAGTACCGACACCTTGATACCGAGTAGCTGAAGCTCCATGGCAAGAGAGTAAGCATACTTATCAAGTGCGCCCTTGGTCACCGCATAAATGCCCGTAAATGGCAAGGGATCAAGTGGGGCAAGCTCGCTTGTGGTCATTATTATTCTGCTTCCCTTTTTCAGTAAGGGCAGAAATGTTTTGTTTACCGTGAATGCACCGAAAAGGTTTATTTCAAAGATTTTTTTGAAATCCGCATCATCCATTTCTACCAGAGAATCAAGCATATATATTCCTGCAAAATGGATTATGGCATAGAGCTCGTCGGTTATTTGCGTTACCTTTTCAAAGGCTGCTTTTATGCTGTCGGGGTCTCGGATATCTGCTTGCAGAGGGATTATTCCCTCTTGTGGCTCGCCTGTTTTGATATCCATAGCGAAAATGCCGTAGCCCTGTGTCTGTAGCAGCTCTACGGTACTGCGACCCATTCCGCCGTATGCACCTGTAACTAATATGTATTTCATCTTGGTTTATATGCGGACAGTATGTCCGCTGTGTCCTCTGTTAAAATGCTTTTTCCCATAAGAGTATTGTCAGGCTCTATGGAAACCGACCTTACGTGTATCGGATCCTCCTCATAGGGATCTACCGCATCGGGGTCGATATGTTCGGTGAGATATTTGAGGGCATTTCCCTTTGGAAAGATAACATTACCCTCGCTTATAGGCAGCCCAAGTGCGGTAAAGTCGGAAAGAATCTGCCTTGTTCTTATATTATAGGGGTTATCGTCTTCCGGCGAAACAAGCCAAGCGGGCTGGAGTCTGGTCGGCACTTCCCTTTCTGCCAATGCCTTGGCAAACACCTTGACGCAGTCCATGGGAATATGCTCCTCATGGAAGGCATCAACCGATAAAAGCAGGTCGTTTACACCGCAGTTGGCTATATTCTCCGCAACGCTGCGGATATACTCCTCATCACGGCTGAAAAATCCGTTAGTGATAAGCTGACGGCGGGGGATATCAAGCTCTGTTGCCGCTTTATGTATCGGATAAACTCGGTCGGCATAGATAAGAGGCTCACCGCCGAAGCTCATAATTGATTTTATAGAATAATTATCCGCTATCGCCCTTAGCGCTTTAACTGCCGCATCGGGGTTTATCGCTTCACCTTTCGCAGGGTGATCGCCCTGTGAGCAATGCTTACACCTACCCGTGCAGGCGTAAGTTATTATAAACTCAACACGCTCAAGGTCACGTAGGTATTTATTAGTATTCATAGATCAGTCCATTAAATCAGCTATTGCGGAAACGGTAAGTGCTATCTGCTCTTCGTGGGTAATAGCCGCCTTGCCGTCGCCCTCCTGCTCACCATACATGCCGAAGTATGCGTGGCAGCCGCCGTCGATTATCAGCTCGGTGAAGTCTGCGGGGAGATTGGATTTGTTTTCGGCATATTTTTCACGGTTGATCACCTTATCCTCGCTGCCGTAAACAGACAGCACCCTAAGATCTGTATCCGACAGATCAGCCGTAGAATATGATCCGAGAAGAATAAGTCCTTCGTAATCCTCGGTATTATCCTCAAGATAGGATGCCGCCATTGAGCCACCCAATGAGTGACCGCCGATATACCAATCCTTGATCTCGGGATAGTCCTCCTGTATGCCCTCTGCGGCGTTCATATCAAATACCGCAAGGTTAAAGGGCATTTCTACAAGCACGCACATTATCCCCTGTTCGGCACAGGCTGCCATCAAGGGCTGATATGCAGTATATTCTACCTTTCCGCCGGGATAGAAGATAAGTCCCTTGGTGGCATCTTCAGGCTTGAACACCATAGTTCCGTCATCAAGAGTTTCAAAGGATACACTATTCATCGGTGCAAAGGCGTGGATAGCGTTCCGGTCCGCCCTGTAATAGTCACTGAGATAAATAGTACAAGCTACGATGATAATCGCCAATATAAGAAGTATCGACGTTGTTATTATAAATATTTTTCTTTTACGTTTATCTGATAAAAAGCTCATATCTATCCTCAAATCAAAGCTTCGTTACAAAGTATTCGTCTTTCATATTAGCCAGTTCACCCTTTTATCTGAAATCAGCTCATCGACAAATTGGAATTTGATTGTTTATAAGCGATTGCTCTTAATCTTCGATAATCGGCAACCCATTCCTTTCCGTTCCAAAGAGTTTCTCTTGTTAATTCCGCAACTCCTTCAAAAATCGAAGACTGTATGTGTTCAGGCATTATTGATAATTCGGAAACGAAGAACTGTTTCAAAAAATTAGTCAATCCTTGCTCGCTATCTTTGAATACAGTTGGTCTATCGTAATCATAGATTTTATCAATTATAAACCCATTTTCCTCTAACATTTCCCCGAAAATCTCTACCGTAGGGAAATTAAACTTAGATTCATAACTATATCCAAGTCTTTGAGATACCTTGGTAAACGCATTTTCAATCGTAGCAATGTTACCGCTCGCACCAAACTCACACACCAATAGTCCTTGCACTTTCAATACTTTATGTATATTTTTCAACAAAGTGTTATGGTCATTTATCCAATGAAAAACAGCGTTTGAAAAAACAACATCAAATTCTTCATCAAAAGGTAACTCAAGTGCATCACACACCATAAATTCAATATTGCCAAACTGTTTTTTTGCTTTATCTATCATATTCGGTGAACTATCAACGCCAATAACCTTGCTACACAAGTCAGATAATTGAACTGTAAGCGTTCCCGTTCCACAGCCTAAATCCAATATTGTCTGTTGAATATTACAGGGGATAAATTCTAATAATCCTTTGCCGTATTCAGCCACAAAATCGTGTTTTTTATCGTATAATTGGGAATTCCATTCCATATTTATTGCTCCGTTACAATGATTTACCTCGTACCGAATACGGCAGTTATTTTTTCTTTAAAACAATAGCGATAAAGTTCAGATATTTACACGCTCCTGCTTCGATCGCC
The DNA here is from genome assembly GCA_045649645.1 of Eubacteriales bacterium. Lineage (GTDB taxonomy): Bacteria > Bacillota > Clostridia > Oscillospirales > CAG-272 > RGIG7300. The sequence continues at coordinate 4,586 of JAZRQH010000104.1, read as the reverse complement.
TTTCTGTCGTTTACCGAATATTCATTGTCGCACTGTATCCAATCATTCCAGCATTCTTCGTTGCTTTCCATTTCGTAAATGGAAATGAGCTCGCTGTTCTTGGATTTTGAAACAATGTTTTTCCAATATTCTATATCGTGGATATAGTCTAACTGTTCGGGTGTCCAGGATAATAATAATTCTTTTGGAATATCATCGTGGCAGTCTTTTTTCATTCCCGGAACAACTATATAAATATAACCGCCTTTCTTTACAAAAGGTAACAGTTTTTCATCTAAATAGTCGGGATCTCTCCCAAAATAATTATAGGAATCTGTACTGACAACTGCATCGAAAAATTCTTCTTCATATTTTAAATCGGTAGCATCGGCATTTACGGCGATAATCTCTTCCTCTGTCAGGCCCATTTCTGCAAAGAATTTTTGATTCTCTTCCGCATCACTCCAAAGGTCTGTGGCATAAACCTTGAATCCGTATTCTTTTGCTAAAAATACAGATGTGATCCCTTGCCCGCTACCCAAATCCATAACAATAGCACCTGTTTTGATTCTATTGTCTTTCATAAGCTCTTCTTCCAATTTTAACGGATTCGGACCCATAATTTTTTGATTGATTATATCGATATCGTATTTTTCTGTTTTGATATATTTCATTTTAAATTTCCTCTTTTATAATGCTTTTTTAGGACATTGCTTTACACATTCAAAGCACAAAATACAATCCGTCCCATTTTGCCGTTTTCTTGAATTATCCGTCATATCAACATCCATCGGACAAACCTTTTTGCACTTTCCACAGGATACACATTTGCTTGTATCACATTTTATTCGGAACAGCGAAAAGTAACTCATCGGTTTCATAAACACTGTGATCGGACATATGTATTTGCAAAAAGCTCTATTATCCTTGAATGCAAAAGCAAGCATGATCCCCACTGCATAATACAAAATATTGCCGATTATAAATGCCCAAAGCATTATTTTTTCCATGTTGCCTACTTGTGCCAAGAAAAGGGCAGCAACAAACACCAGCGAGAAAATAAAAACAATGTATCGAATCCATCCTATTTTCTTTCGTGGTTGCACCGGTACTTTATACGGCAAGAAATCCAACACCATAGCAGTCCAGCAAGCATATCCGCACCAACCTCTTCCGAAAATCAACGGTCCAAATATCTTAGCAACCGCATAATGAATGGTAGCAGCCTCAAAAACACCGGTAAACAGATAATACCAAAATCCCTCTATCTGCATATTCTCGTTGCAAATCGCTCCCAAATAGAGCAACATATATAGACCTACCAAAATCTGAGTTACCTGCCGTGCACGTTTATATTCTTTGATATAGAGCGTAAGTCCCAATGCAATAGCGCAACCGATATAACTGAAATTTAACAGATAAAAGATATTATCTTTAGTTACCCAAAGTGTAGTTGCAACCGTTTCAAATATTACCAACATAATAATCGGTATTGCATATTTCTTCATTACGCCCCTCCTCCAAAGTCTTATTTATCACTCAGATCAAATCAGCACTCCGTTACAGTGATCCACCTCGTGCTGGATTATCTGAGCCGTCCAGCCTGTGTAGGTCTTGATGCGGGTCTGCATTTCAGCAGTCTGGTACCTGACCTTAATACTCTTATATCGCTTACATTTTCGGGGACCGCCAAGCAAGGAAAGACAGCTCTCCTCGGTGTCGTATGCCCCCTCTTCCTTAATGATCTCAGGGTTGAACATAACCGTATAGACAGGCTTTTTGCCGCTTTCGTCAAGAAAGGCGATTATGCGCTTACGCACACCTATCATATTTGCCGCCATGCCCACACAGCCCTCGCTGTGCTCGATCAGGGTATCAAGCAGGTCTTGTGCTGTCTGCAGATCTTCTTTTGTTGCTATCTCCGACTTTCCTGCAAGAAAAATCGGATCGTGCATAAGTTCCTTAATCATTTTATCTTCTTTCCGTCAGAGAATGCCTGACCGACCTTTTCGCCGAAGCTCCAATATGCGTGGGTAGCACTGTCGTAGATGATAGGATCGAGCTTTTTTGCGTCTATTATACCCTTTTCGTCAAGAACAGACTCATCTGCCGAAACGTTGACGATCTCACCGATGCAGATTCCGTCCTCGGTGAACTTATGGAGCTTACACTCCACGGTCATAGGAAGCTCGTCGATTATAGGCGCGTTGACAAACTCGCTCTTTGTAGCGTGAAGGCCTGCTTTTGCAAACTTATCCGGCTCGTCGTTTGCCGAAACGATACCTACGTAGTCGCAGGGAATAACTGTTTTTGCAGTGGCAAAGCTGACCGTGAAAGCCTTGTTCTTGATAATGTTTTCGGTCGTCTTATGCTCGTCCGAGAGACATACCATAACAAGATTTGTATCATAGATTCCGCCCCAGGCAGCGTTCATTGCATTGGGATTTCCATTTTCGTCATAGGTGCCGACTATAAGCACGGGCATAGGATAAAGCCAGTTTTTAACTCCAAAATTTTTACGCATGATATTCTCCTTTTAGTTTTTGTTGATATTCTCCCAGGTTTCTTTGGTCATTAGATTACAGTGACCTGTACGAATTTCGTTAAGCAGACTCACTTCAAGACCCTCGGTCTTGTGCTGATATACAAATCCCAGCTTCTCCTGCACTCTTTTTGACTTTTCGTTGCCGTCGTAATAACCGCACCATACGGCGCGCATACCGAGATCCTCAAAGGAGTAGCGCAGGATCTCGCGGGATGCCTCGGGGATAAGTCCCTGACCCCAAAAGGGCTTACCTATCCAATAACCCAGCTCACATTCGTCGTCTCTATCTGTCATATCGGTACTGCCGTATAATTTCAGACTGACACTTCCGATAGCACAGTCATCCTCTTTAAGACAAACGGCATAAGTTTCGGGAACCGAAAGAACGTTTCGGATGATCTCTCGGCTGTTCTCAACGCTTGTATGAACGGGCCAGCCTGCGATCGGACCTACGTCGGGGTCGCTTGCGTATTTATATAAGTTCTCGGCGTCATCCTCACGCCAAGGACGTAAAATAAGTCGTTTTGTTTCTAAGATCATTTTATATCCTCATTTTTCTCCTTCGTTACACAGCTTTTCAAATATGATTATATCATATATACCGTCATAATTCAATAACCTTGAAAACTGTCGGTATATATGATATAATGTCCTCGTGATCATTTCGTGCTTTGGCATCGGGAAAGGAGGAGTCTATGTCTTTCAAAAAGGATGAGTTTGTGTCATATCTAAAGGACAAGGGACTGAAAAGCGGACGTGCCTACTGCTCCTATCTTCGTAAGACAGAGCGTGAGTTTAAGACCGACATTGATGCAGAATTCTGCGATGACGAATGTACGGCTCTCTGTGAAAAGCTTGATGCAAGGCTTAAAGAATACAAGGTTACGCCCAAGAGTAAGAACGGCCGTCGGATAAAGGTATCAAGCGCGAAGAAAAAGAAATACAATGCTCTTCGACAGATGCGAAATGCCTTTAAGAAATACATAGATTTCTGTTCGGGTTCAAAGGCATATGACAATAACATCAAGAAGGAAGATAAGCTGTCCTTGGTTGATTGGTCGGCAAAGGATACGATGGTAGGAACGGTACGTGACGGACGGCAGCTTGAGTTTATCCTTAAATACAAAGGTTATTACGTTCCCGCTTATTTTATAACCGAGGACAGGCTTCCCATAGGGTATATTGCGCTGCACGAGCAAGGCATCGGAAGCGAGCCCGGGATCCGTCGATACGGCGAGGTCTTGACCGCACAGAAAATAAAGCGCGGCCGTATACCTGTACCTATGAGCCGCGGTAACGGCGACGAGCTGTATTATTATTTTCAGGTGCGACGCTGGGATAAGCTATCCCAACCCATCAGCATCCGCGATACCTCCAGAGGCAAGCCCCTGTTTACCAATAAATTTCTGCTTGACAACTGTACTCAGTCTTATCAGCTCTTCTCTGTTTCATCATGTGAGGATTTTTGCTTGATGACGGCGATAAACAAGGCTTTTGATGACCTGAAAAATTCTAAAAATGATAACTATTGTGCAGTTTATCCTATAGATAAGACCTATACCCTTACCCTTTCGGAGGGTTGCTTTAGCCTTGTAAACGACAAGGGCGAGACCCTCGAAAAGATCTCTGTGGGTAGCTTTTCTTACAGACCGAGAGATAGTTTTAACAAGTTTAAGATGATCATCGGCAACCCTGTTTGAGCTTTTGGGGTATTGTATTATATTCAGCAATAAAATACGGAGTGTAGTATTTTACACTCCGTATTTTTATTTGAGCTTATTTCTTTTTCTTAAATTCCTTCTGTCCTCTCGTGCTTCCGCCGTCGCAGAGAATATCAACGCCTGCAAGGTAGCCGTTTCGCTCGTCGGCTACGGTAGCGATAGCATAACCAAGCTCGTCGGGTGTTCCCATACGTCCCTCACAGGAGAATCCGATAAGATATCCGCCGTGCTCCTCCTCCATCTTGCCCATATCGGTTGCTATAAGTCCGGGGCTAAGAGAAACTACGCGGATCCCCTTGGGGCCAAGGTCAAACGCACTCTTTGCCGCATACCAGCAAACG
>JAZRQH010000103.1:0-6223 GCA_045649645.1 Eubacteriales bacterium | reverse complement strand
CTTGCTGTTAACGTAAGAGCTGACGAGACCCTCGGTTACATCGTAAACATCAACGGTTACGATTTCTGCAAGGGCGAAGAGGTTGCTTTCTTCCCTGACTGTGATACCGAGTGGGTTGGTTACAAGACCAACGAGCTTACTGATGACAGTATCCTCAACAACGATCCTATCTGGGCGACCTCCATGCGTTGCGCAAGACAGGACATCGACCTTCGCGATATCGGTGCTGCTGAGGCAGGTCACGTTATCGTAGGTGCTGTTTCTATCAACGACCAGCAGCTCACAGACCACAGATGTAACTACACCGTTAAGTCCATCAACGGCGTTCCCGCAGCTGACTGGGCAGGCGGTGCTACTGCAGCACACGAGTGTAACTATGAGTTTGTAGCAACAATCGGCACAACCTGTACCCGTGACGGTTATGACTACTACAGATGTACAGTATGTGGCGCAGCTGACAACAGAAACGTTGTTCCCGCATTCGGCCATACTCCCAAGGAAGATATCACCGTTATCCTGAAGCCCACATGCTCCACCTACGGTACATCCTCCAGAAACTGCTTCGTATGTAAGACAAGACTTGAAACATATCACGATGAGCCCGTTGCTCATACATTTGAGTCTGAATGGACTATCGTTGAAGCTCCTACCTGTGAAAAGGAAGGAAAGAGAACAAACACCTGCTCCGTATGCTCCGCAGCAGTTGAAGAAGTTATGCCTATGCACAACTTTGAGTGGGTTGTTAAGACTGAGGCTACCTGCCTTGCAGCAGGCGTAGAAACTCAGGTATGTAAGGACTGCCAGATCGAAGGCGAGACCAGAGAGATCCCCTCTGACAACGCTCACAAGTTCGAGGCTTCCACTCCCGTTATCGAGACCATCGATAACGCTACCGACTGGTTCGGCAAGGTTGCAGGTAAATGTACCGTTTGCGGCGAGGTTGCCGAATCCACCGAGGATATGTACGGCCACGTTTCTCACTTCACCGACATTAAGGAAAACGCTTGGTTTATGTCCGAGGTAGCATTCTGTGTAAGACAGGGTCTTGTATCCGGTATGACCGACACCACATTCGTTCCTAACGGCAATCTTACCAGAGCTCAGTTCCTTACCCTCCTTGCTAAGTTCGACGGCGTTGATCTTACTCAGTACGACACCACCGACGCAGGCTTTGAAGACGTTAAGACCTCTCACTGGTACAACGAGGTTGTATGCTGGGCAGTAGAGAACGAATACACCAGCGGTCTCTCCGAGACTAAGTTTGGTCCTAACAACAACATCACAAGATCTCAGCTCGCAAGATTCTTCCAGGTTTACACCGAGAAGAAGGGTCTTGATGTTTCCAACACAACTGATATTTCTACATTCCCCGATGCATCCAAGGTACAGGCATGGGCAGAGCCCTCCGTTAAGTGGGCAGTTGCAGTAGGCCTTATCGCAGGCAGCAACGGCAAGCTCGATCCTAACGGTAACGCTACAAGAGCTCAGGCTGCTCGTATCTTCATGATCTACGCTAACACTGAGTTTGCAGTAGTTACACCTCCCGTTCCCCCTGCATGTGAGCACGTTTGGGGCGATTGGACCGAAACAGCTATGGCTACTCACACCGCTGACGGCGAGCAGACCAGAACCTGTACTCTCTGCAACGAGGTAGAGACCGAGGTTCTTCCTAAGCACGACGCAGACTTCACCATCAAGCTTTTCCTTGATGCGGCTGAGGTAGAAGCAGGCGCTAAGATCGACGGTACAGACGCTACCGAGCTTCTTCTCCCCATCTGCTACGGCGAAGACTACAACGATTTTATCGGTGATTTCCCCACCGCTACTCTTGAAGGCTATGACTTCATGGGTTGGTACCTCGAAGCTTACGGCTTCCTTATGAACGAAGGCGAGTGGAACGGTAACACCTATGCTCTTACCTCCGACTGCGAGCTTTACGCTATCTTTGAAGAGGCTGCTCCCGAGCTTCCCCTCTACAACGAGGAGAACAGCGTAGCAGGTTACCTCACCGTAGGTACTGCTGACTATGAGCTTTCCGCTGATTATCAGTACACTGTATTCGAGTTCGCTCCTGAAGCAGAAGGCAAATACACCATCACAGCTAACGACAACCTTATCGGTATCGTAAGCTACAACGGTATGTGGGTTTCTATTGATCCTTCTGCAGATACAGTTTCTTCCGCAACCGTAGTATGGGATTGCACCGGCGTTGGCCAGACCATCTGGGTTGCAGTTCCCAGCACCGCAGCTACCGCTAACATCACCGTTTCTATGCAAGAGGCTGAGCCCGAGCCCGAGATCGAGTACGTTGAGTACGAGAACGTGGCTACTCTTGCTCCCTTCACCTTCGACGGTGATGCAGCAGCTCTTGTAAACGTTGCTTACAACGATGACTTTGTTGATACCGCAGTTCTCGGCGAGGACGGCTTCTATCACCTCAACACCGTTGACGGTGCCGTTCTTTACGTTAACCTTGCTGACAGCAAGATGAACCTTGCTGACGCTATGAGCTACGGTCAGCTCAAGTCCTCCGTTAAGGAAGACGGCGTTGTAGTTAAGATCATCAGCTACTACAATGCATACGAAGCATACATCAACAATGCAGACGCAGCTAATAACCTCTATCCTCTTACCGTAGACCTCATGGAGATCCTCCAGAAGGTTGGCGCTAACAACGGCTGGTACGAAGGCGAAGGCGCTTGGGTTGCAACTACCGAGGACGCTTGGATGTTCGCTTGCTACTATGCACCCGCAGCAGTAGAACCCGAACCCGAACCTATCTATGAGTTCACCCTTACCTTTGATGTTGCAGGTGACCCCAATGAATTTGAGTACGGCACGCTTGTAAACGACGCTCCTCTCACCTATACATTCAAGATCGGCGACAAGTATTCTGATATTATTACAGAGCTTCCCATAGCTGAAAAGGAAGGCTACGTATTCAAGGGCTGGTGGAACCGCGAGCGCAGAATTGCTATTACTCCCGATTTCGATGTTGAAAAGACATTCGATGTATACCTCAAGATGGACGGTGAAGTCTATACTGAAGACATCGCCGAGATCGAAAAGGATCTCACTCTTATCCCCATCTGGGATATAGAGGGCGAAAAGACAAGTACACTCACATTTGTAAACTACGATGTTGAGGACTTTGAGCCTATCGTTATCGAGATGAACGTAAATGACTACTACATATCTATTCTCTGCGGAGAATATCCCGATCCCGGTGTTATCTGGCTCGATGAGTGGACCAAGTTCCAGGGCTGGTATATCGAAGATCTCAACTATATGTTTGATGAAGGCGATATGTGGGACCTCGGTTACCTCGCACTTGACGGTGACTGGGAACTGGTAGCTCTCTATCTCGAAATTTAATCAATTCAATTCCCATTACAAAAGGATGGTCGAAAGACCATCCTTTTTGTTTTGTTTATACTGCCCGCAGATACATAAGCTTGTACCCTGCAGTGAGGATCCTGTGTATATTATATAATACGGACACCCTACACGGTAGGGTACCATACAGCACTTTTTTCTTATTTTTTAAAAAAATTTAAGGAGCTTTCATAAGCGAAAGCTCCTTATTTTTCTTTCTTCTTTTTTTCCTTTACACACGTATCTTTTTCGGGCATACGGGACTTAACAAGATATCCCCCGTAGAGTATGTTGGCATATGCCAGTGAGATGCTTCTGATTATAGCATCAGCCTCGGGATGCTCGGTTTCTTTTGACTGGATCTTCTCCTCAAGGAATACCGAAACCAGACTCTGTTCAAATATCTCGCAGAAGCGGTCGTAGGCATCCTTTGCGGAATATTCCTCTCTGACACAGGAAATGGCAGCCTGTATATCGCCGAGAGACAGAAGCTGCTTCATCAGGGTTATGACGTAGATGTTGGCAATATGCTCACGGTCGTAACGCTTATTCTTTGGAGGACGTACAAGCTTCTGCTTGACGTAGTTGTTTATCATAGTGGGGGTGACCGACCTTGCAGGATCGTCACCTATAAATATCCTGAGGTTCTTATCAAGCACGCTTATAACCTGATCCATATACAGCTCAAGGTCGGGCAGCTCGTCCCAGCGGGGACAGCGGTAAGCGCGTATATCTTCCAACGATATCATATTATCACTTCCTTTACAGTCATATAGTAACATAATAATAAAAAAAGGTCAACACACACTTGAAATTATTTCCTTATCCCTGTATAATATCATTAAGAAAAGAGGTGACAGAATGAAGCGTAGATCATATGAGCCCCAAGCGGTAGAAAGTATAAGCGAGATACTGAAGATTGCCAACAGCACGGTTCCCGGACATATAGCCTTTTGTTACCGCGCAAACGATATGATAACAGAGGTAAGCTATGCCGAGTTCTGTCACGACGTTTATTCCTTACTTTATGTTCTGAGGGAGCTTAACATCGACAGCTCACACATAGCCTGTCTGAGCGAAAACAGATACGAGTGGATAAACACGTATCTGACCGTCCTTTGTTCAAAAGGTGTCTTTGTCCCTGTGGACCGTGAAATGACAGAGGATGAGATAATAAACATACTTGATCACAGCGATTCGGAGATCATATTCTGCTCCGGACTCTACGAGGAGCTTATCCGTAACAATCTTGACAAGCTTAGTAAGATAAAATACGTAATTTCCTTTGACCGTACAGAGGATGAGGATAATTTTCTTTCCTTTGAGGCTCTGCGATACAAAGGTGAAATGCTGCTGGCAAGCATGGGAGAAACCGACGAGGATAAAAGAGATCCCGCTTCTATGTGTATGCTTATCTATACCTCCGGCACAACCGGTACTCCAAAAGGAGTTATGTTAAGCGAAAATAATATCATATACAGCGTTATAAACGGACTTAAGCTCTGCAGATTAGAGGGAAGATGTCTGTCTCTGCTCCGTTACAGCCACGCCTATGAGGCGGTGTGCGGAATTTTAGGCAGTATCCACAGCCACGTGACGGTATGCATAAACGAGTCCCCCAGAGCTATCAACACAAACTTTAAGTTCTATAAGCCTACCTATATTTACACCGTTCCCGCATTTCTTGAGGCTATATATCAGCGGGTATGGAAAAATGCAGAGGCGCAGGGTAAAAAAGCCTTACTTAAGGCAATTTTGACTGCATCTAAAGCGGCAAAGAAAATTAAGATCGACGCAGGTAAAGGAATCTTTTCCTCATTGAGTGCGGCTTTCGGAGGAAAGCTTAAGACGATAATCTGCGGCGGTGCTCCTCTGCGCGCAGAGGTTGCGGAATTTTTTGAAGCGGCGGGAATCAAGGTCATAAACGGCTACGGTCTGACCGAATATTCACCCCTTGTTGCCGTAAATCCCGATCGCCACAGCGATCACCATACCGTGGGATTCCCCTTAGACGGAACCGAAATAAATATCGTCGATCCCCAGAGAGACGACAACGGTGAGATATACGTCAGAGGCAACGGAATAATGCTGGGATACTACAAGAATCCCGAGGAGACTGCCAAGGTCATTACCGATGACGGTTGGCTCATTACCGGAGACCGAGGAAGGATAAGAGAGGACGGAAGACTTGTAATTTCGGGAAGAAGCAAGGATCTTATAGTATTCTCAAACTCCAGGATAATCCATCCCGAGGAGGTAGAGGAGCATATATACAAGCTCGACTACGTCAAGGAGGTAGTGGTATACGGCGTCCGTGAGGAGGGTGGTATCCGCGAGCTCTGTGCCGAGGTATATATGGATCCCGAAAAGCAGAGCGGAGATATAATTGAGCAGACCGAAATTCTGAAACGTGATATAACCAAGCTATTAAGCCCCCTGCCCCCCTATAAGCAGGTGTCGCAGATAGTCGTCAGACCCCAGGAGTTCCCCAAGACCACAAGTAATAAGATAAAACGTGACGGATTAGGACTTTGAGAATGCGTAATTCGTAATGCGTAATGCGTAATTAAAGGAAGAAACCCGTTGCAAAAGCAACGGGTTTTATTTATTTAATAAACTTAAATCGTTTTCTCAGCTTAAAGAGGTATAAGGTTATTATCCTTGTGGATGCTATATCGTAGAGGATAAATGTTATATTGCAAACTCCGTATACAATAAGCGAAAAGTCGATTTCCTCGGTAGGTATGCCTAAAACAAATCTTGAAAGAGTGATAATAAGTGTCAGTACCGCATTGAATATTATAATCTTCAAGAGCCATGAAAGCTGCTTTGGCAGCCTTTCAAGATA
>JAZRQH010000102.1:0-4610 GCA_045649645.1 Eubacteriales bacterium | reverse complement strand
GTCGTTGAAGATACTGTATATTACTTTAATTACATAAGACCAGTTCGTAAACTAAAAAGAAAACCACCTGTTCGTTACAGGATCGAACAGGTAGCTTGAATTATTCTTTTTTTGTGTCTACAAAGTATTGACTACTTCAATTTTACTTCCTCTTTTTCTCTCCCTCTTTAAGGGTGAATACAAATTCACAATATTCCTGATATACGCTCTTGACCCAAATGTCCTGCTGATGGGCGTTGATGATAGTCTTGGTGATATACATACCCATACCGACACCGGTCTTGTCAAGACCTCTGGACTTATCGCTCTTGTAGAAACGGTCGAATACGTTAGGCAGATCCTCCTCGGTCATACCCACGCCCTCGTTATATACCGAAACGTAGACCTTGTGGTCAAGACGGTTTATACGAATGCGGTATTTACCGCCCTCGTACGAGAACTTTATTGCATTGTGACAGATATTGTAGAATACCTGATGTATAGCGTCCTTGTCGCCGTAGACGAACATATTGTCATCCTCTACGTCAAACTCGACGTCAAGCTTTTTCTCCTCAAGCTTTGACTCGAAGGAGATAAGTATCATACGTCCCATCTCACAGATGTCGAAATCTGTAAAATTGAACTTACGGTCTCCCGCCTCGATACGGGATATATCAAGAAGCTGGCTGACCAGTCTGGAAAGTCGCTTTACCTCGTCGCTGATAAGGGTCAGATAATAGGGCTGCTTTTCTTCGGGAATGCTGCCATCGCGGATAGCATCCACAAAGCCGCCTATGGTGGTCATGGGAGTTCTGAGGTCATGGGCAACGTTGACAAGGAAGGTCTTACGGGTATCCTCAAACTTATCAAGCTGCTGTGCCATATTGTTGAAGGAATCGGCAAGCTGTGCTGTCTCGTCCCTTCCCTTTACCTCTATTCGTGTAGAGAAGTCTCCCTGTGCGAATTTTTTAGCCGCCTTACTCATATTGCGCAGAGGTGTAACGCTGCGCTCGGTGAGGAAGTATACGCAGATCATGGATATGACCATTACCCACAGGGAGGTCATAACGATGATACGGACGACCATATCGACCATCTCGTCCATACCCTCGGAGGATGAACATACGAAGACTGCACAAAGGAAGGTTCCGTCGTCTCCGAAATAAGGGGTGGCATATGAAGTATTTATCTCCTCAAATACCCCGGACAGATCCACGGATGTAATACCCTTAGCTTCCTTAACGTAGTCCATTATCTCAAAGGGGATGGTCTCCGCCTTGTAGCCGTAGGGTACGTTTGAGTCATAGATAGGTATAGTACCGTTGGGAAAAGCTATCATATATATAAGCTCGTCGGAAAAGGGGGATATCTGAGAGATGAAGCTGCGTATAGAGTCGTACTCCTTGTTTATGGCAGTTTCAAATGAGGGTATGTCGGTTATATCACAGTCGTTGTGCATATAGTCCACCACCGCATCCGAGGAGCGAACAATTATCTCCTTTTTGGTATCGACAGTGTACTCCATAAACATGGCGGATACCACTACCGACAGTGCCGCAAAGCTGACTATGATCATAACGAGAAATACCGTCATGTATCTGTAGAAAACGCTTTTAAACATACTGTTCTCCAAACAAGAATGAGGCGAAACAAGTTCGCCTCAAAATTGAATTTAAATTTACTGAAGGATCTCGAACTTGTAGCCTACGCCCCAAACAGTCTTGAGTATCCACTTATCGCTGACGCCCTCAAGCTTTTCGCGGAGTCTCTTAACGTGTACGTCAACCGTACGGCTGTCACCCAGATAGTCGAAGCCCCAAACCTTATCAAGGAGCTGGTCACGGGTGAATACACGGTTGTAGTTGGAAGCGAGGAAGTAGAGAAGCTCTAATTCCTTGGGGGGAATGTCAACGCTCTTACCGTTGAGCTTGAGCTCATACTTTTCAAGGCTGATCTCGATGTTATCGAACTTGATAACCTCGTCGTCGTTCTGATTGTCGTGTGCTGCATAGCGGCGCAGAACAGCCTTAACGCGGGCAGAAAGCTCCTTAAGATCAAAGGGCTTAACAACAAAGTCGTCCGCGCCAAGCTCCAGACCGAGAACCTTGTCAAAGGAATCGTCCTTTGCGCTGACGAATATGATAGGCTTGCTTGCAGAGATCTCCCTGATCTCACGGCAAACCTGGAAGCCGTCCTTGTTAGGCATCATTATGTCAAGGAGCACCAGATCAGGCTCGTACATCTTGAAATAAGATACACCCTCGTTGCCGTCACATGCTGTCTTAACATCATAACCCTCGTTTTCGAAATAGGTTTTGAGAAGCTCGCATATATTCATCTCATCATCAATAACCAAAAGCTTTGTACCCATAGGTAACACCTCCGATGAATAGTCATTTAAACACTTGTCCTGTTTATTAATTAATTATAACATATATGTACAAGAAATGATGAACAAATTGTGAATTTTAAAGGTTTGTTCATTATTTTTCTAGAATATATTAAGTATTTTGCTTGAAATGGGATGATATATGTTGTATAATAACGTAGATAATTATGATTTGAGGAGATAAATAATGAAACTTGGAATAGTAGGATTACCTAACGTAGGTAAAAGTACACTTTTCAACGCTATAACAAACGCAGGTGCAGATGCTCAGAACTATCCCTTCTGTACCATCGACCCCAACGTAGGCGTGGTAACCGTGCCCGACGCAAGACTTGACGTGCTTGCAGAGATGTACAACCCCGAGAAGTACACTCCCGCAATAGTTGAGTTCGTTGACATTGCAGGTCTGGTTAAGGGTGCTTCTAAGGGTGAGGGTCTGGGTAACAAGTTCCTTGCCAACATCCGTGAGGTTGACGCTATCGTTCACGTTGTACGCTGCTTTGAGAACACCAATATAATTCACGTTGACGGCTCTATCGACCCCATCCGTGATATGGAAACAATAAACCTTGAGCTTATCTTTGCGGATATGGAGACTCTTACCCGCCGTATGGACAAGACAAGAAAGGATATGAAGAGCGACAAGAAGCTTGCAGTAAACCTCGAGCTCTTTGAAAGAGTATACAAGTCTCTTGAAGAGGGTGTTACCGCGAGAAGCCTTGAGTATACCGAGGACGAGGCGGCTATCATGGAGGATGTAAGACTCCTGACCTACAAGCCCGTTATCTACGTTGCCAACGTAAGCGAGGATGAGGTATCCGACTCAAGCGACAATCAGTACGTGGCCGCTCTGCGTGAAGCAGTTAAGGACGAGGGCGCACAGGTTGTTCCGATCTGCGCTAACATCGAGTCCGAGATCGCTCAGCTTGACGATGAAGAGAAGGAGATGTTCCTCTCCGATCTCGGTATCGAGGAAAGCGGTCTTGACCGTCTCGTTAAGGCAGGCTATACCCTTCTCGGTCTTATCAGCTACCTTACTGCAGGCCCCAAGGAGGTTCGTGCATGGACTATCACAAACGGCACCAAGGCACCTCAGGCTGCAGGTAAGATCCACACCGACTTTGAGCGCGGATTTATCCGTGCAGAGGTTATCGCTTACGACGACCTTATTGCTTGTGGCAATATGAATACCGCTAAGGAAAAGGGTCTTATCCGAAGCGAGGGCAAGGAATACGTCATCAAGGACGGCGACGTAGTTCTCTTCAGATTCAATGTTTAATCGAAATAATATGCTCATACCCGTATGGAACACCGATACCATGTATGCGGAGTCCCTTACGTTTGTTGACGGCAAGTCGATTCTTATGTATGAGCCTGCGGAAATAATATCACTCTACGATTCACATCTTAAGACCGAATATAAGCTTGGTGTTGACTTTACCGTCAACGGCAGAGATATCACCCTCACTGAGGGCAGTGCTATCTTCAGTTTCACAACCGACGAGCTCTACCCTGCCGAGCCTGTACCCGGTCACTCCTTCCCTATGGGGGATAAAAACATACTGTTCTATGAGGAGCACTTCTTTCACGACAGACAGTATGCAATTACATATAAGATAAAGGAAAACACCTGGCAGGGTCACAGACCCGCATCTGCCAGACCTTATCTGCCTAAGACCTTTGAAAAGCTTGATAAGGGAGAGTCCCTTAATATCACACTCTTCGGCGACAGTATTTCTGTTGGTGCAAACGCCAGCGGCTTTACAGGCGCTGAGCCTTATCTTCCCGCCTATGCAAACCTGTTTGTGGAATGGCTTGAAAGCCACTACGGCTCAAAGATAGATTTCCACAACCCTTCGGTTGGCGGCAAGGACAGTCAGTGGGGTGTTGACACCGTGGAGGAAAACGTAAACTTCCGTCAAAACGACCTTGTTATCGTAGCTCTTGGCGGAAACGATTCCTTTACAGAGCCTGAAAAATTGGTTGAGAATTTCAAGACCATCATCGGTGCTATAAGGGCAAAATATCCCGAAACCGAGTTTGTGGTAACAGCCACCTCTTATGCAAACGAGCTCTTAAAGGGCAGCTTCTGCGGCAACCAGATGATATTCAGCCCCTATATGGATGCTCTGGTCGAGCCGGGTATAGCTAAGGCTGATATGACATCTATGCAGATGGAATTACTGAAGCATAAGCGATACATAGACGTTACGGGCAATAATATAAATCACCCCAACGACTT
>JAZRQH010000101.1:0-1619 GCA_045649645.1 Eubacteriales bacterium | reverse complement strand
TGTCAAACTTATATGTATCGGTGATAGTAGTATCAGCGCCAAACTTAGCTGCGGTGTTGTAGAAAAGCGTTACCATCTGCTCACGGGTGATGGGATCGTTTACACCGAAGCGGGTCTCGCTCATACCGCTGCTGATACCGTTATCGTACGCCCACTGTACGTAGGGAGCGAACCAATGGCTTGCCTTAACGTCAGTAAAGGGCATGCCGGTATATTCGCCTACCTCAGCACATACCATGTTTGCAAGAGTTGTCATAAACATGGCTCTTGTCATCTTGCCGTTAGGCTGGAAGGTATCGGGGGTCATACCGTTAAAGATTCCCTTTTCGACCGTTGTTTTTACTGCATCGTAATACCAATGGCTTTCCTTTACGTCCTTAAAGGGATTGTTCCACTCGGCGGACACACCTATTGCCATAGTGCAAAGAAGTATTACCGCAATAATGGAAACTAAGATCTTTTTCATAGTCGTTTTCCTTTCGTTTTCTAAGTGTCTACATTATACCATCAAAGTATATATAGGTCAATACCGAAAGGGTGAGGTTATTATAAACCTCACCCTTGTGTGATAATATTAGTTTTCCCCGACTATGGGTACAGACACTGTCTGCTTACCAGTAGATAGGAGACTTTTCTGCGTTGAACTTCATTTCCTCTCCGTAAGAACCGGAATTGGACCATACGAGGTTATAGTTCTTTGCTTCCTCGTAGAGCTCTGTCGCAAGAGCCTGATAGTATGCTCTGTCCTCGTCGGTACCCTTTTCATAGGTCTGACTGTAGAGAGCGTCAAGGTACAGATATGTCCAGGAGATTCTGGACTTACGGATACGGATACGCTGCTCCTCGTTCTCACAGAGAGCCTCTGCCGCATCCCACATAGCCTCTATCTCATCGTTGTAAGCCATAGCGTCCTTGTTGGAGATGATGGAGTTGGGATGTGCGGAATAACCGAAGCAGTTGGGCTCGGAAAGCTCTTCGGTAAGCTTGATATACTCGTTGATATACTTACCGCCGGGACCGTAATAAGCATCAAGGAAGCTTGAGATCTTACTCTGGTAGGTATCCTCATCCATGGCAGGATCCCAAAGAAGCTCTCCTATAAGATACGCCTTAAGTGCCGCAAGCTCGCCTACCTCGTCAGAGGTAGCGTTGTTGAACTCACCTCTTATGCCGTTAGCATAGAACCAGTTAAAGTTCTCGCGAAGCACCTTGGTAAGAGGCATGGGAGACTGGCTGTACTTGAAGTTGGTGGAATAATCCCATACGTACATCTTAGCGGTATTCTCATCCCACTGAGCAAGCTGAGCTGTTATGCTCTTGTTAAGCTTACAGTTGTTGTTCTTGTTGTTGTAGGGATGTCCTGTACAGCTCTGAACGGGAGCGTAGTAGACCACGATGCTGTCGTCAAGCTTGGAATTGCCGGGCTTGAAGGTATAGTCGTAAGCGAGGGTATGTATCTCAACGTGACCGCAGCCTACCTTTTCGGCAGCCTCAGCAAGTCGGTTGAGAAGACGGAACATCGTACCGCCGCGGGCACCCTCCTCACGGTAAACCGCCTGACAGTTCTGACAGGTACAGTACGCACCGTCGTCGTTCTGACCTACCCAGAAGTGGTCGTG
>JAZRQH010000100.1:0-5717 GCA_045649645.1 Eubacteriales bacterium | reverse complement strand
TGCAAACGTACTTAGAACCAACGTTACATCTGCCGCACTTACCTACACCGCACTTCATGCGAAGCTCAAGAGTGGTGTAGATCTGTGTCTTGTCAAAGCCGAGAGCACAAAGACCCTCAAGGGTAAACTTGATCATGATGGCAGGACCGCAAAGAACTGCAGTCTTGTTGGTATCAAAATTAAGCTCCTTTACGTAGTTGGGAACAAAGCCAACGTGACCGTCCCAACCCTCCTGAGGATTGTCGATGGTGAGGTGTACGTTTACACCTGCATCGTTTGCCCACTCGTCGATAATTTCCTTGTAATCAAGGAGGTCGTCCTTACTTCTGGAACCGTAAACGATATCGATATCGCCGTAACGGTCACGGTAGTGACGGCAGTAGTTGATTACGGAACGAAGAGGTGCAAGACCAACACCGCCTGCGATGAACAGCATGTTCTTACCTGCAAAAACGTCGTCTACAGGGAAGGGATTGCCGTAAGGACCGCGGATGGTGATCTGCTGACCTACCTCAGCCTGATGAAGCCACTCGGTAACACAGCCGCACTTCTTGATGGAGAACTCCATGTACTCGGTGTTTGTGGGGGAGGATGTTATAGAGAACATAGCCTCACCTACACCGGGGATAGAGAGCATTGCGCACTGTCCTGGGCGGTGGTCAAATGCCTTCTTGCCGTCGGGAGTGACAACACGGAAGGTCTTGATGTCGGGGGTATCTATACGAACGTCGGTAATGACACCCAGCTTAGGGATAAGGGTTTCTTCACGCATATTCATTATTTGTCCCCTCCGATCTTCTTCATTACTTTAACTATATTCATTGAAATAGGACACTTACTGAGACAACGTCCGCAGCCTACACAGCTGAAGAGACCGTCGTTGTTCTCGGGATAATACACGAGCTTGTGCATAAATCTCTGACGGAATCTTTCCTTCTGGCTGAGACGGTTGTTACCGTGAGCCATACGGGTAAACTCGGAATACATGCAGGAGTCCCAGCAGCGGTAACGTATAACACCGTTACCTGTATTGAAATCCTTGATGTCGTAGCACTGACATGTGGGGCATACAAAGGTACATGTACCGCAGCCAAGACAGGTCTGGGACATCTCATCCCAAACGGGATTGTTCCAGAGCTCCTCGGTCTTGCCGCCGCCGAAAGCATCGGTGGTAAGGTCAGCCAAGGGAAGCTTCTTCATGATCTCAGCGGTCTTAGCCTTCTGAGCATCAACCTCTGTAGAATCAGCGTCCTCTGTGAGAGCCTCGATAGAAGCGAGGAACGCCTCACCCTTCTCGGTGTTAGCCTTGAAGAAGATAGAAGAGTCGGTCTTCCATGCGGATACGTCGCCTGCCGGCTCTGTTGCGTCTATACCGAAGGTGGTACAGAAGCAGGTCTCAGAGGGTCTGGTACAAGCCATAGACACGATGATAGCGTGCTCACGGCGGGATGCGTAGAAGGAGTCAACGGGCTCGGAGAGGAATACTCTGTCAAGAACCTCAAAGCTCTTAACGTCACAAGCGCGTACACCGAAGATAACGAAATCCTCGGATTCCTTTCTTACGTCGATGATCTCGATGTTCTTACCCTCGGTCTTGAACTCCATTAAGTCCTCGGTCTGGGGGAAGAAGAGATCCTTGGGGCTTCTTACGGTATTGAGAGCATTGCTCCACTCGGTACCTTCTGCCCACTTGCTGTATTTAGCAGAGCCGTCCTTCTGATCTACGGGGAGATACAGAGTCTTTGTGTCGGCTACTGTAGCAAAAAACTTATTAAGATTGTCAAGAGAAAGCTTACGCATCATTTTCACCTCTCTCAAAAACTTCACCGGGCTCAAGGTCTTCCTCGGTATAATTTACAAGGGGAGCACGGCTTCCAACCTCTTCGCCTGCCTGGTATTCACCATAGCACTCGTTCATATCCTTGATGAACTTACGGTTGAGAAGGTGAAGGGGAATGTTCTGGGGACATACTCTGGAGCACTCACCGCAGTCGGTACATCTGCCCGCTACGTGGAATGCACGGATGATGTGGAACATCTGCTCCTCAAAGGATGTGGTGGGAGCCTTGTTTTCAACACCGGAGTTGGGGTTGTCAAACACGCACTTCTCACATGTACAAGCGGGACAAGCATCACGGCAAGCGTTGCAACGGATACAACGGGAGAGCTCACCCTGCCAGAAAGCAAATCTTTCGTCGGGAGTCATTGCCTCAAGCGCTGCTACCTCATCGAAACGAGCGGAGTCGATAACCTCGCCATCCTCGCCCATGAGTTCGTCATATGCAACACACTTCTTGCTCTTGCAGTTGATACATCTCTCTGCCATTACCTCGGAGTAATCTACCTTAACGGTGCCGTCGTAGAGAGTGTCAACGTACATTGCATCATCCTTATAATCGATAGATACGATACCGTCAACCTTGTTCTTGAGCTTAACTGCGTCAGCCATACCCTCACAGCCGATAGCTACCGCGTAAACCTTTTCACGGTCAAAGCGGTGCTCGGTGAGAAGCTGGTTGAAGCTGTATGTATCGCAGGGCTTGAGGAATACAAGGATCTTACCCTCAAGCTTCTTGGTCTTTGCTACAAGATACTTAGAGAAGTTAGCTCCACAGAAATCGTTGTATACAAAGCCGTTATTAATTTCATCCTCGGTGGTGAAAACAGCGGGAGTGATATCGTAATCGAACTCACCCTTCTTCCAGCCGAGAACTGCGGAAACTGTTCCGTTATTAAGAAGGCTTACTGCCTTTTCGACCAGCTGATCGCGAGTTATCTTTTGCATCTCAGATCCTCCAATCTCTTATTTTCGCCAAGTGCTGTTACCTTCTCAACAAAGTCGTTCATGGTAGCGGCAAACTTAGCACCCTCAGCCGCAGATACCCATTCTACACGGGTACGCTCTCTCTCGATGCCGAGATAGTCAAGCATGGAGAAGAGCATTGCCATACGGCGGCGGGTATAGTAGTTACCGGAGGTGTAGTGGCAGTCACCGGGATGGCAACCGCAGAGGATTACACCGTCAGCACCGCGCTGGAAAGCACGGAGAATAAACATGGGATTAACACGGCAGGAGCAGGGTACACGAATGATCTTAACGTCCGCAGGATAGTTAAGACGGTTGTTACCTGCAAGGTCTGCGCCTGCATATGAACACCAGTTGCAGCAGAATGCAACTATTAAAGGCTTATATTCTTTCATTTGCATATTGCGTCTACCTCCGCCATAATCTGATTGTTTGCAAATCCGCGAAGATCCATTGCTCCGCTGGGACAAGCAACTGTACAACAACCGCAACCCTGACATACCGCGGGGTTAACAGAAGCTACCCTTCTTACCTGAGTGGTTCTGTCGGGCATACGGAATTCCTTATCGGTATAAGTAATAGCACCGTAAGGACATACTCTCTCACAGGAGGAGCAGCCGTTACACATCATCTCGTTGGAGCTTGCTACGCAGGGGTTACCTGTGAGCTTATCCTTGCAGAGAAGGCCTATTACCTTGGAAGCTGCCGCACCTGCCTGAGAAACGGTCTCGGGAATATCCTTGGGACCCTGGCAAGCACCGGAGAGGAACACACCTGCTGTGGGGCTCTCTACGGGACGGAGCTTGGGATGAGCTTCTGTAAAGAAGTCGTTGGTATCCATACTTGCTGTAAGCATGGTTGCAAGGGGTCTTGCAGACTTGTCGGGCTCGATAGCCGCTGCAAGAACTACAAGGTCAGCATCGATATGAAGCTGCTTGTTAGAGATAAGGTCGGAAGCCTGTACCTTGAGTACGTCGCCTTCGGGAGTGATCTTACCAACCATACCCTTGATGTAGTTTACACCGTATTCCTCAACTGCACGGCGGTAGAACTCGTCAAAGTTCTTACCGGGAGTACGAACGTCGATATAGAATACGTAAACCTCGGTATCGGGATACTTGTCACGGGTAAGCATAGCGTGCTTAGCGGTGTACATACAGCAGATCTTGGAGCAGTACTCCTTACCTTTTTCTGCACAAGCCGCACAACGGGAGCCTACACACTGTACAAATACTATCTTATGAGGATGCTTGCCGTCGGAGGGACGAAGGAGCTTACCTGCAGTAGGACCTGCAGCGTTGGTAAGTCTCTCGAACTCAAGGGATGTGATAACATCCTTAGACTGGCTGTAAGCATACTCGTCAAACTTATCCATGCTGATGGGATTGAAGCCTGTTGCAACTACGATCGCACCGTACTTTTCCTCGATGAACTGATCCTTCTGAGTATAGTCGATAGCACCTGCGCCGCAAACCTTGGAACAAAGTCCGCACTTGCCCTTCTTGAGCATTGTACAAGCACCTGCATCAATGGTAGCAACCTTGGGTACTGCCTGTGCAAAGGGAATGTAGATAGTGGAGCGGTTGTCCATACCCATATTGAACTCGTTGGGGTTCTTCTTCATGGGACACTTGTCAACACAGTCGCCACAGCCTGTACACTTATTCTCGTCAACAAATCTTGCCTTCTTCTTGATAGTAACGTCAAAGTTACCTACGAAGCCCTTAACCTCGGTTACCTCGCTGTAAGAGAAGATACGGATCTTGTCGTTCTGAGCAACGTCAACCATCTTAGGTGTAAGGATACATGCCGCACAGTCAAGTGTGGGGAATGTCTTATCGAGCTGAGCCATCTTACCACCGATGGTGGGCTTGGTCTCAACGATGTCTACAGGGAAGCCTGCATCTGCAATGTCAAGAGCTGTCTGGATACCTGCGATACCGCCGCCGATAACGAGAGCTCTCTTGGTAACAGGGGACTCACCGGGAGTAAGGGGAGTGTTGAGGTTAACCTTAGCAACAGCTGCCTTACCGAGGATGATAGCCTTCTCTGTACCTACGGGCATATCCTTATGTACCCATGAGCACTGCTCGCGGATGTTAGCGATCTCTACCATGTAGGGGTTAAGACCTGCGGCAGCCGCAGTCTTACGGAAGGTAGCCTCGTGCATACGGGGTGAGCAGGAGCATACTACGATGCCTGTGAGGTTGTGCTCCTTAACGGCATCGATGATCATGTTCTGACCTGCCTGCGAGCACATGTACTGATAATCGGTGGAGAAAACGACACCGGGCTCAAGCTTAAGTGCCTCTGCTACAGCCTTTACATCAACAGTACCTGCGATGTTAGAACCGCACCAGCAGACAAAAACGCCAATTCTCTGCATATTCGTTTTTCCTCCTTACTTAGTGTATTTTCTGAATGCGCTGACGAGAAGCTGCTGAGGAGTATCTTCGTCGAGCATAGCGGGAACGTCATTGGGAGTCATACGGTTAGCTCCCTGCTTTCTGATTGCAGAAAGTCTTACTGCCTCGATAAGCTTTGCGGGCTCAACGCCTCTGGGGCATCTTTCAACACAAGCAAAGCAGGTAAGGCATTTATAAAGAGATTCGGAAGCGAGCAGGGGCTCGATATCACCTGTATCCACCATGTTTACAAACTGGTGAGGATGATACTCCATCTCATCGTATGCGGGACAGGTACCGGAGCACTTGCCGCACTTCATGCACTTCTTGGGGTTAACTCCGCTACGGAGTATAACCTCTTCACGGAGGTTTTTCTTATTCATTTGCGTCCTCCTTTATACCACGCGCCTCAGCTAACAGCTCTGTAAAGTAAACTACGGGGATATCGGCACCGTTCTTGATAAGGTTGTATTTGCAGAGAGGACAAGCGGTGATGATCATCTCAG
>JAZRQH010000099.1:0-4610 GCA_045649645.1 Eubacteriales bacterium | reverse complement strand
CTACGTTCTCAACCCCGATTATTGGGGCAAGGGAATTGCCACTGAGGCGCTATGTGCCGTTATAGCCCTGGGCTTTGAAAAAAGAGGCTTTAACCGTATAGAATCAAGATATATGGTGGATAATCAAGCAAGCCGAAGGGTCATGGAAAAGAGTTCAATGACCTTTGAGGGTATCTACCGCCAGAGCATATTCGTCAGGGACGGGTACGAGGATATCGGGATCTGCGCAATACTCAAGCAGGACTATACTCCTTTAACCAAGGTAAAGTTTACAAACATTTAATCACATCCACTCTTAAGTGATGTATAATGGATAAAATGTAATTTTTTTGGAGGGAATAAATATGAATTTCATTCTTATGGAAGCTGCAGCTGCTCCTGCAGGAACACAAGGCAGTATGATTGGCTCTATCGTAATGATCGTTGCTATGATCGCTATCTTCTATTTCTTTATGTTCAGACCCCAGAAGAAGCAGGAGAAGGAAAAGCAGGCTATGATGAACAGCCTTGAGGTAGGCGACGAGATCACCACCATCGGCGGTATCATCGGCGAGATCGTTTCTATCAAGGAAGAGACCGTTACCATCGAGACCGGCAAGGAGAGAAACAAGATCAGAATTCTCCGTTCCGCAATCAAGAACGTAGACGTAAAGGCATCTGAAAAGATGTAATAATTTCCGTATGTGCTTCATATTCTTTAGTAAAAGATTATGGAGGCATACTATGACCGTATTTACAAGATCGGTATTAAAAGCACTGTTGGCAGCCATAATTACTGCCACAGTGCTTATTTTCATTTTTGCCCTTTGGGCGTATAACTCTGATGACCCCTCTGCCCTTGTGGGACCCTTGGGTATGACCGCGTTTTTCATCAGCTGTCTTGCGGGAGGTATAGCCAGCCGCCGCGGTGAGGGGAACATTCTCTCAAGCCTTATATTCGGCGTTGTCTTTATTTTTGTATGCTTTGCCCTTTCTCTCATATTCGAGAGTGAGCGCGGTATGGGGACACTGCTTCTTACATATCTCGGCGGACTTGCCGCGGCTGTGCTTGGCGGAATCTTTTTCGGCGGAAAAAGAGCAAAGAAATCTAAAGCACTTAAAAAGTACAATAAAACAAAAAGAAAGTGATTTTTGTCTCAAGGACAAAAATCACTTTTTCATTAGTCTTTATATTCCGAAACCCATCTTACAAGGTCGACCGTTCCGTTTCCGCCTGCGCAATGCCATGCGGCAACTCTGCCTGTATCGGGAACCATAACAAGCTGCTGACCGAACATACCGCCCTTATAGAAGCCGTTTCCTGCGCCGGTGGGATAAAGGTCATACACACGTTCAATAGCCTTGTTGACCCATCTCTCGGACACTATGCGCTGACCCTTGTATTCGCCCTTGTTTAAGAGCATTTCACCAAATTTTGCGAGGTCACAGCTCTTGATATAGAGACCCGTAGCGCCCATAGGATAACCGAAAGGACAGTGGCTCCAGGCAACCTCCTGGAACTTAAGGGGCATAAAGAGCTTTTCCCAGAGGAAGTCGTCCATCTTCATTCCGCATTTCTTTGACGCAACGCGGGCAAGCAGATAATAAGCCGAATCACTGTAGGAAAAGTGATCGTCGGGGGCGTGATCCATAGAATTATTGAAGATATAGAAAAGAAAATCATCACCGAAGTTCTCGTGGATATCAAATCTGTCGATATCCATATCTCCGGGCTGGAATCCGCAATGATGACGCAATACCATATCTATGGTAACCTTGTGCCAGTCGGGATTGATATCCTCGGTTACGTACTCGGGGAAAATATCAACGATACGCTCGTCGGTGGAGAGCTTGCCCTCGTCCTCCAGTATGCCGATAGCCACCTGTGTGAATACCTTTGCTATAGAATAGCAGTTGCAGCAATCGTTTCCGGGAGTAACCTCTGCGGTTTCGGGTGCAGAACCGTTTACTATCTCGGAGATACGGAACAGATTCTGGTTGTCCTCAAGTGCTAATTTCACAAAATCGTCTAAAAACTTGCTCATAATTATTCTCCCTTGTATGTTATAGTATGATTATATCACATACTCCACCCTTTTGCAAGTAATAAAATATCCCCTCGGTGAAACCCGAGGGGATATCCTTTGAATTATTACTCTTCTGTTTCGCAATCGCAGCAGCAGCACTCTTCGTCGTCATCGTCACAATCGCAGTCGCAATCGCAGCAATCACAGTCGTCAAAGTCGCAGTCGCAATCACAGTCGTCGTCGGGACCGTAGAGATATTCCTCAGCGTCGCCAAGATCCTCGTCGATCTCCTCGATGTATGCCTCAAGAGTGTCGAGATCCTCATCCATATCAGCGATGGTGAGAGCGAGCTCGTTTACACAGTCGATAAGAGCATTGATAAGCTTAGTCTCGGGCTTAGCGGGATCAAGAGCGATACCCTCTGCAAGACCCTTAAGATAAGCAGCCTTTTCAGTAATGTTCATTTTCATTACCTCCTATTTAATTCTTTGCTATTCAGAGCAATTATGCACGCTCTAAATATTCACCTGTACGGGTGTCGATCTTGAGAACCTCACCGATTTCGATGAACAGGGGAACCTTGATGGTAGCGCCTGTCTCAAGAGTAGCGGGCTTGGTAGCGCCCTGAGCTGTATCACCCTTGAAGCCGGGCTCGGTGTCGGTAACCTCGAGCTCAACGAACATGGGGGGCTCAACTGCGAAGATGTCGCCCTTGTAGGAAACGATCTTACACATCATTTCTTCCTTAACGAACTTGAAGTTGTCATCAAGCTTGTCAGCACCGATAGGCATCTGCTCATAGGACTCCATATCCATGAAGTAGTAGAGATCGCCGTCGGTGTAGAGATACTGCATCTCACGTCTGTCAACCTGAGCGTTCTCAAACTTCTCTGTAGGGGAGAAGGTACGCTCAACAACAGAGCCTGTCTTTACGTTCTTGCACTTTGTACGTACGAACGCTGCGCCCTTACCGGGTTTTACGTGCTGGAACTCAACTACCTGAAGCACGTTGCCCTCATACTCAAAAGTTACGCCGTTTCTGAAATCACCAGCTGTTACCATATTATATAACCTCCAAATTGTGTTTATTCATATTCAATTTATTTTACAATATTATGGATAATATTGCAAGGGTTTTTAATAAATTTCTATCAATTCTTTTGCAGTTTTTGTTATATCAACCACTTTATCGGGGTAGAAAAAGAGCATATCTTCGATTCTGACACCGTATTTGCCCTCGATATAGATGCCGGGCTCGCAGGTTACAACGTGGCCTGTGGTCAGAGCCTTGCCCTCGCCAAGAGGAGAAACCGAGGGAGCCTCGTGGATATCCATACCTACTCCGTGACCCAGACTGTGACCGAAATAGCCCTTGTAGCCGTTGCCGTAGATGTGGTCGCGGGCGATAGCATCCGCATCCTTAGAGTTGATGCCGTGGTGCATAGCCTCGATAGCCTTGAGCTGTGCCTCAAGCACGGTATTGTACATATGCTTCATATCGTCGTCAGCCTTACCTATACATACGGTACGGGTCATATCCGAGCAGTAGCCGTTGTAGAGCGCGCCGAAGTCCATAGTCAAAAATCCCTTTTCCAGCTTGCAGTTACGGGGAACGCCGTGGGGCATGGAGGAAGCGGTACCTGAAACGGCAATGGTCTCAAAGGAGGATCCGGAGGCACCCAGTCTTCTCATCTCAAAGTCAAGCTCAAGAGCGATCTCACGCTCGGTGCGCTCGGGAGTGATAAAGTCTAAAATATGCTCAAATGCCTTCTCTGCGATACGCTGAGCGGCAATCATGTTGTCCATCTCGGTCTCGTCCTTATACTCGCGCAGCTCTGTTATAACAGAGCCCAGAGGAACAAGAGTAACCTCTCCTACGTCACCCTGAAGAGTGGAGTGAGCCTTGACGGTCATTGCGTTGTCCTCAAAGGCAAGAGTCTTTATGTTCATTTCCGAAAGCATGGGCATGAGCCATTCCTTACGGGGACCCGACATCATAAATACCTCAAAGGCAGGGTCGCCTTCGTTCTTTGCAGCCTCGATATATCTGAAGTCGCAAACCAGCATCGCCTTGGTCTGAGAAATGATAAGATAACCGTCGGTATAATCAAAGCCGCAGAGATATCTTATATTCTTTTCATCGGTGACGATAACACCGTCGGCAATATCCTTTAATTTTTCCTGTAATTTAATAAGTCTTGTGTTCATTTTTATACTCCAATCCTAATTATACGCTTCATAAGCACGCTTCATGGCTAAAGCATCATCCGCCTGTGTACCTGCCGACTCGCAGATTATACGGGGACAGAGTCCTTCTCTGGCTATGGCCTCACAGAGAGGCTCAAAGTCGGGACCAAAGGTGGTATCCTCAAAGGTCAGATGCTTTTTCTCGCCCTGAGCGGTATATTCTATCTTTGAAAAATGGCAGTGGAGATACTTTGCCTTCTCCTCACCTAATCCTTCACCTATACGGTCAAAAAGACGTCTGTAATCATCAGCGGTAACAAAAACGCCGCCCACGTCTCTTGCATTGAGATGTCCAAAGTCCACACAGGGATAAAGTCTTTTATCGGCTGAACAGAGCTGTATCACCTCGTCAAGAGT
>JAZRQH010000098.1:0-5390 GCA_045649645.1 Eubacteriales bacterium | reverse complement strand
TTAGCCATAGCCATGGTCTGATCCTCAAGGCTTTCGCGCACCTTAAGGGGACCTCTTCTTCCGTCGATGGTGGGACGGATACCGATAACAGGATATTCACCTATATATCTGTTCTTTGCCATATATTTGTACCTCCAAAATAATTTTCAATTCGTAATTCGTAATGCGTAATTAAAGGAAACTTTTGCTCCGCAAAAGATTACTAATCAAAATTATTTTAACATCTTAAAGGAATATTGTCAACAATTTATATAACATTACCCCTCGTAAACAAGGCCTTTTTCTATCATTTCGTCGGCATTTTCACCCGTCCACCATACACCCTGTATATCTACTGTGGCAGTTACCGTCTTCCCCTCGATAGCGTTGATGACCTGCTCTACGGCGTTATACCCGATCTTATAGGAATCCTGCGCTACCGCACCCACAAGCTCGGCACCGTCCTCTTCCTTCATCCACTCTATCTGTTTTGAACCTGCATCAAAGCCGCAGAACCTTACGTTATCATATTTTCCGCCCGATGCACCTATAGCATCGTACACCTGCTTGACAACCCCTTCGTTTGTCATAAAAAGCGCGGATATCCCTTTTTCGTAAAGAGCCTCAAGGGCGGTCTTGTAGGCGTTGTCCGCATCTCCGGGCTTGATCTCTTTTTCGATCCGGTATTTTCCTTTTGTGGTTTCGTCCGAATCTGCCAATTCGGTAAATCTGTCAATAAAGCCGCCTGCGCGGTCGATACCTGTCTGGGTCTGGTCGTGCTGGATGACACCTATAACGTAGTTATCCGAAGCTCGGATATCATCCTTTACCACCTCAAAAAAGTTTTCCGCTGCAAGAGCCGCCGCCGAGCGGTTGGAGGTAGCGACAGATGCCTTGATGGGGTTTTTGCTCTGAGAATCAAGGGCCTCTACGTCCTTTGCCCATATGCCCGAGTCAAACTGTACCACGGGAATGCCCTTGTCGTAAGCCTGAGAAAGCATATCGGTAAAGCCCTCTCCGATGGTGGCTACCACAAGCCCCGAAACGTTATTGGAAAGTGCGGTCTGCACCATCTCCTGCTGAGAGGGCAGATCCTTTGCCGACTCGGAGGAGGGACCGCGGAAGGTTACAGTATAGCCTCTCTCTCTTGCGGCATCCTCTGCTCCCGCCTTGACCGACTGCCAAAAGGCATGGGACTCGCCCTTGGCTACGACACCTATTGTTTTGGAATTGTTTTTTTCGGAAGAATTATTACCTCCACAAGAAACCATGCTGAATACTAATATTACTGCCAAAACAAAAATCAAAATCTTTTTCATTGAATTTCTCCTTATAATTGAGAATTATTTTCTTCTTTTGCTCTTCAATACGTCTGCCAGTACCGCCGCCACAACGATAACACCCGTAAGAACGTAGGTAACGTAGGTGGAGTTGAGGTTGAGGTTGAATTTTGCCAACACGAAATTAAGACCGCTTCGGATGACCACCAGAAGTGCCGCACCTATAGCAGAGCCTGTAACAGAAGCCACACCGCCTGCTGCGCTTGTTCCGCCGATATATACGCCTGCGATAGCGTCAAGCTCCATTCCGTTACCGGTAGCCGAGGCCACCGTGGTAAAGGACGCCGACCAGAAGACAGCCGCTATACCCGATGCCATACCTGCAATGATATACGCATAGGTCTTGTATTTCTGAGTATCGATACCCGACAGCCTTGTTGCCTCCTCGTTTGAGCCAATGGAGAGGATATATCTGCCGATACGGTTTTTATACATAATATACATACAGACAAGGGTAAAACCTACCACCCATATAATTCCCGTGGGAATGCCGTTTTGGTTAGAGAAGGCTCTGTTATACCAGGTTCCCGTGGGGAAAAAGATATTGGGGTCGGAAACTATAAGAGCCGAAAGACCTCTTGAAAACATCATAGTACCAAGGGTCGCAATAAAGCTGGGAAGTCCTAACCTTGCCACAAGCAAGCCGTTTATCCATCCAAAGAGAGTGCCTATGCCTATCATCACGGGAATAGTTGCCCAAAGAGGGATAATACCCGACGTGAACGCCTTGCCCGCCACCACAGCCGCCGCAATGCAAACCGTACCGATAGAAAGGTCAATACCTCCCGTTGCTATAACGAAGGTAACTCCCAGGCTGAGGATAGCATAGGGCGCTAAGGACTGCGCCATACTCACTATATTGTATCTGTCTGTAAAATTGGGATTTAAAAGTGTAAATATCCCCGTAAGCAGCACCAGAGCAACGAGGATTATAATATTCTGTCCGATTTTTATTGATCTTAGTTTTATCATTTTTATCATTCCCTCATCGTTGCATATTTCATTATTTCTTCCTGTGTAGCATCCCTGCAGTCAAGCTCGGCGGTGATCCTGCCCTCGCACATAACTATTACACGGTCGCTCAATCGCTGAATTTCCGCAAGCTCGGAGGATATCATAATGATAGACTTACCCTCTGCGGCAAGCTTCTCCATAAGAGAGTACATCTCGCTCTTTGCACCGATGTCAATACCTCGTGTGGGCTCGTCAAAAATAAATATATCCGAGTCCCTTATAAGCCAACGGGCAACTATGACCTTCTGTTGGTTGCCTCCCGAGAGATTTTTGACCTGCTGAAATACCGAGGGGGTTTTGGTGCGCAGCATCCTGTTTTTCTCCTCGGCGACCTTTGTTATCTTCCTGTCGTTTATACGACCTGCATCAACAAAAAGCTCAAGGGCAGCAAGAGCAGAGTTTTCGGCAACCGATTTGTCAAGCAAAAGCCCGTACCTTTTACGGTCCTCGGAAAGATAGCAGATGCCGTTTTTTACCGCCTGCTCGGGAGTTTTTATATCCACCTCTTTGCCGTTTATCTTAACTGTGCCCGAATCCCTTCGGTCGGCGCCGTATATCAATCTTGCAACCTCGGTACGTCCCGCACCCATAAGTCCCGAAAAGCCGAGGATCTCCCCGCGACGAAGCTTAAAGCTTACGTTCCTTACCTCTCTGCCTCGGCTAAGAGCTTCAACCTCAAGTACTGTAGGAGCGTTTTCGGGAACCTTGCTTTCGGTCTTTCGCTCACCGCTGATGACTCTTCCGACCATCATCCGTACTATCTCGTCTCTTGTGCTTTCGGCTGTATTTACCGTTCCCACGTACTCTCCGTCCCGCATTACACTTACCCTGTCCGAGATGCGGTCTATCTCGTCCATACGGTGGGAGATGTATATCATTCCGATACCCTTGCGGCGAAGATCGTTCATTATCTTAAAGAGCTCTTCTACCTCGGTCTGAGTCAGCGCCGCTGTGGGCTCGTCAAGTATAAGGAGCTTGCAGTCATGGGATACTGCCTTTGCGATCTCCACCATCTGCTGCTTGCCAACCGTAAGGCTGCCAAGCTGTTCTGTGGGATCGATAGTGACCCCGATGCGCTTGAACAGTGCTTTTGCGTCTTCTATCATTTTTTTGTCGTTTATGGCGATGCCATTCATCGGCTCTCTGCCGATGTAGATGTTGCGGGCAACGGTAAGGTGGTTCATCATATTAAGCTCCTGATGGATAATGCTTATCCCCGCCGCCTTAGAGTCCGAAATACCGCGGAAATGTACCTCCTCACCAAAGAGCTTTATACTGCCGCCGTCCGGCTTATGGATACCGCAAAGCACCTTCATAAGTGTGGATTTTCCAGCGCCGTTCTCCCCCATAAGAGCATGGACCTCGCCGCGACGAAGCTCAAAGCTTGCCAATTTCAGGGCATGAACACCCGAAAAACGCTTGTCTATATCTTTCATTTCAAGTATTACTTCGTTCATACCCGTTTTCCTTTGTTTTCGTTTATCTCAAGGGATAGTATTGCCGTAATACCAAAAAATATTTACATACCGTAGAAATACAAAAAAACGATGTCCGACGGACACCGTTTTTAACATTTAAATTACAAATTTCGAATTGCATAGGCGCTTCGCTCAAAGGCATTGCCTAACTTCGTTATAATCTGCTCTCCCTCAGACTGTATAAGCGAGGAAAAGACAGAGGGCATTTTTTTGGTAACACCGTCGGTGCTGACCCCGTCAAGCAGCTCTCTGCCGGGGGTCTCGCGGTATATTACCTCAAGCCCATCCTCTCGAAAGATAAACTTCATACGTCTGGTAAAGGGATATTCGAGGATATCGGTTCTTAATTTCAGCACAAGATCGTCGTCCTCATTATACCTGAACTCGCCCGTTGTTGCGCAAAGGAGCTTTTCGCCCATTATCTCGATATTATCCTTTTCGGGGGCGTCAAAGCCGACGTGAAGCTTGGCTTCACAGCCGTTTTCCTTATATATCAGATAGAGTCCTCTTTCGTCACGGCCGAAGCTGTAGCCCAGAGTTCCCTTGGTATAGTTATTGAGTATGACCTGCATAAGCACAGGTACAAGCCCCAGGGATACCGCATCCTTAGAGATAACGGTGTAGCTTCCGGTTATCTTATCTATATTGCGGGCAATATTTCTCTTACGGAAGATACGCTCGTAGAGGTGCTTGTTTCGTCTGGGACGGTAACGGGACAGAGCTTCGGTGAGCCTTTTAAGTCTTTTTTCTCCCTTTTTGTCACGGGGGAGTGTATCCTCGAAGCTTTGATTGAAATATTTATGGGTTATGGGGAAGATATCGTTACGCTGGAAGATATCGGTGTTACCCGAGTTTACCGCAACGATGATACCGCTGTCACGGAAGCAGAACATATTCTGCCCAAGCATTCCGTTAAACAAAAATCCGTTGTAATCACGGGCGGTCCATATCTGAAGTCCGTAGTCGTAGTCGCCTGCTCCTTCCGGAACGGCTATACGCTTTTCGGTAGCTGCCTTGATATATTTTTCCGAGAGGATATGCTTACCCTCCCACTCGCCGTTCTGCAAAACCATCTGACCTATCTTGACAAGGCCGGAGGTCTTGATAAAGAGTCCCCAGCCGCCTCTGTTGGCTCCCTTGGGACATTTTTCCCAGAAATAGTTGGTGATACCCAAGGGTGCAAAAAGCCTTTGGTCAAGGAAATCTGCCATGCTCTTGCCTGTAAGCACCGATACCGCAGCCGAAAGCATATAGGTGTTAAGGCTGTTGTAGTTAAACTTCTCACCCGGTGCAAAGCTTGTGCCCGGGGTAAAAAAGCCCTTGACCCAGTTGTCGGTGGTGATACACATAAGCTCGTTGAAAACGGCTCCGCTTGACATATTGAGAAGATGAAGTATAGTCATCTCCTTGAACTTGCTCTTATAAAGCGCAGGTACCTTTTTGCCGAAAATGTCGGCTACGGTGGTGCCGGGGGTAAGAACGCCGTCCTCCATAAGCATACCTATAGCTATAGGGGTAACGCTCTTTGGCTGAGAAAAGGCGCATTTCCAAACGTCGCTGTCCCAGGAGTCAAAGCCTA
>JAZRQH010000097.1:0-21449 GCA_045649645.1 Eubacteriales bacterium | reverse complement strand
AAAAAGGACGGGTGACCGTCCTTTTGTTATTCAACAATGCAAAATGCAAATATATTAGCCTTCCCTGATGAGGGAAGGGGGACCATCGCCGTGGCGATGGTGGAGGAGTCGCCCTTTTTATGTAAAAATCGGCAAGCCGATTTTACAGTTATTTTTCTTTTGTAAGTATCAACGCCTTTACCCGTTCGCAAAGCTTTATAAACTCGGGGTGATCTTGCAGAGTTTCAAAATCTTTGCTCTGAAGAGTTTTGTAATATCTACGTGGAAATATACAGTAACAACTGCATATATTAGATACATTTGTGTATATAAATATTATTCTTTCTTCTTTGTCATCAGGATCGTTTGATGGAGTTTGCCAATCCTCCTTTGCCTGCCATTCCATTCCTTCAAGAAAACGGCATGACACAGGCAATGAGACCTCGTCGGTAATAGACATAGTTTCTTCAAGCAGTTTAACTGCTGTCTTGAGCTTTGCCAAAGCCATTTCGGTGTTGTTGTTTTTAATAAGCCGTATTGCAGATTTAAGTCCGAGCTCCATTCGGTCCTCTATCCACATATCCGGTTTGTCATCTTTAGCATCTGCTCTTATGAGTGAAAGAATTTTCTCCATGAACTCATCTGCGGCATGCTCGTCTTCATCCAATTTCAGAAAATATCTCGGACAGAGCAGATGTGAGAACGCATTATAGAGCTGATAATGTCTTTCGAGCTCAAAATTTTCGTGATCCCCTTTATACAAATATCTGTTAAATAACAAAGCTCTTTCCGAACAATCAAAACAAGTTGTATGCTTACTGAGAAACTCTGATATCTTTTCATCCGATTCAATATTTGCCATCGTCCTGAGTACGTGAGGGGACATAAAGTTGAGTTTAAGGTACTCGTCTGCCATCAAGCGCACTTCGGGCAGTATCTTAGGATCACGGAATACATTGTCGTTACCTTCTACCCACGGACGCCAAGCATGTTCGCTTTTCATATAGTTTCTGCGGATATCACGTATAAGAGAAATGATGGCATCCGCATCGTAATCGTTTTTTATACACTCACGGCGAAGCTGATCGAAGGTTTCCAAGGCTCGTTTTTCCTTTTCTGCCTGCGGCATACCTAAAAGCTCGTCAACGGTAACTTCCAATACTTCCGCAATAGCGGGGATCAGTTCAAGGTCCGGATAGGTAGAACCGTTTTCCCAACGGCTGACAGACTGATAGGTCACGCCAAGACGGTTTGCCATTTCCTCTTGGGTCAGATCGTTCTTTTTTCTGAAATTCCGAATATTTTCACCTATAAGCAGTTTCATATTTTCCTCCTGTCTACCTTTCAAAGTATTTCTTCCGTTGACAGCTTAATTATACTGTATAAACAGGGTGAAATCAATAACGCATTTTGAGAAAAGAATAATCGGTTTGTGTTATATGGTCAAGATATATTTGCTTTGTCGGCAAGCTGTTTTCTTACGGCTATAAATCGCTCGTCCTTTTCCAAAGGCTTGAAAATATCCTCACACCTTTCTAAATAATGAGCAAATGTAGCAAAAATATTATCCTCACAGTGTTTTTTGAGTTTTGCTTTATCGGCAGTCAATGTATCAAGCAAAAGCGAAGTTTGTTTTATTTCGGTAAAAAACTCCATCCTGTCAAAATGTACGATCATTTCTTCTAACTCGTCAAGTGCCTGTTGGTATTCACCGGATGCTGCGCTGTCCTGTGCCATCCTGAAACAGAGTCTGCCCATACGGTCTTCATCCATATATCCGAAATCACGGTCTTCGTGTATTATATGGAAGATATCATATAGCTTTTGAGCGATAGAGTGCTTTTGCTCCGGGGTGTAATGGTTATCATTCAAGTACAGAATACTATTGACATAGGTAAACATCTGATTGCAAATATCCGAAAAATAATTCTGACAGTGCCGTAACAGATCATCACCACGTAAAACAGCTACATAAAGGTCTTCGTGAACAGGTATCATTCCCGCATATTTTCGTGCTTCTTCATAATTCCCTTTTTCAAAATGTGTAAAACACAGACAACGAATAGCGCTGTGACGTATTTCGGGGTCGGTGCTTAATAGTAACCGTTTGCCGATAGATATTAATTCTTGATCGTTATCGGTCTCCTCAGTTACTCTTAAAGCCTTCATAAGCTGATACATTACTGTCTCGTCATTTGGGTATTTTTTAGACATTTCACGACAAAGCGTGAGCCGTTCTTCATTTTTCCCCTGACTGTGCAGAAGGTCGCATTTTTCTGAAAATTCCTTTATCTCACTTGATCGTCTGGCAATGTCTATCTCAAGTAAAACATCTGCGCTGACACCGAAAATATCGGCTAACAGAGGTAACTGGGTGATGTCAGGTGCTGTTCTGTTACATTCCCATTGTGATACGGCATTTGGGCTTATACCGAGACTTTGCGCAAGCTGTTCCTGTGTGATCTCTCTTTTTTTGCGAAGCTTTTTGATAGTTGTTCCTATAGACATATAAAATACCTCCGTATTAAATATCAAAAGCACTTTTGTAATTATATTATAGCATTTCTTTTTATGAAATCCACACAGTAAATAAAGAAAATAATATAAGCCGCGCTTAACAAGGTTGAAATATGTTTTCAATGCGATGGTAATTTGTAGTTATTGAAAATATCACCGATAGTATCTAATATCACTTTTGAATGTCGATTGTAACCTTAGGTTACAAAATCTCCAAGAGGGAGGCGTTTCGCCACCCTCTTATAAACGTTAAAAAGCGTGCTTTAAGACAGGGGACAATCCCCTGTCTTGTGCGATTAATCAAAATATATGGTTTTACCTTCTATACATATAGCCGTTACTTCTTTCGGATCTATAATAGTTGCATTTAACCATGATACCGTAAATCTTCCGTCAGGTAAAGTTCCTCCGTCGCTTTTGTCTCCGAGGGGAATTTCTTCACCGTTGCAGATAATATATGCGTTATCCATTATCTCTTCGAGCTCATATAAAGACCCCTCTATACTGCAATCTCCGTATAAGGTGAACTTTGAAGCGCTTATTTCAGCAGAGTCGAATACTATACCGCCGTCAAGCAGGGTAAACTCGCCATCGTCAAATTCTGCGGTTTTTATATCTGTATTTACTGACAGGTCTACAGGTATCGGATCATCAAAGCTGCATATTTTAACAGAACTGTCATCCGACAGATCGGCTGTAACTTCACCGATATATAGTTTAGCATCCTGACCGATATAATGCAGTTCGTCATTGTAGAAAAGTACCTGCCCCTCAAGGTGATAGAGCGTATCGTTGGAATCCTCAAGCATCAAAAAATAAACCTCTTTTTGATATCCGTTCTCAAACTCAATCACAGCTTCACGCGGGATACAACGTATAACACTTATACCCTCGTCTGTTTTAAGCACGGGGGAATTATCATTCTTTCCTATGGTAATATCAAGGTATATCGGCTGACCGTCACCTGCGACACCGTTACATAGAGCATAAAAACCGTTGGTATCGATATCCTCTGTTATATGCGGAGCTTCGGTAAGGCTTTCGCTTGGAATATGCGGTGCGTTATGAGTTCTGTTTTCAAGATACTGTCTTGTTGCAATCGCAGTAAAAGCTGTAGCCAACAACAAAACGATACATACCGTAGCAACTAATAGTTTTTTACTGCCTATGAAAACAGGCGTTCTACGTCTTCCTGCCGCCTTACAAGCATTGATAATACGAAATCTTTGCTCGTTTGTCAATTCGATGTTGTTAACTGCTTTCTTAATAATATTATCTTTTTTCATTATTGACCTCCTTGAGATATTTTTTCTTTAACTCGAGATAGCTTTTCTTTAACTCCTCACGACCCTTCTTTAGCCGCATTTTTACTGCAGAGGGAGTTTTACCGATGATTTTTGCGATCTCGTCCACCTTATATTCCTCGACGTAATAGAGATACAATACTATTTTAAGCTTTTCGGGAAGCTCATACAGTACCGATATTATTT
Source organism: Eubacteriales bacterium (assembly GCA_045649645.1). GTDB lineage: Bacteria > Bacillota > Clostridia > Oscillospirales > CAG-272 > RGIG7300. The sequence goes on along the minus strand of JAZRQH010000097.1, from coordinate 17,463 downwards.
CTCCGTCCTCACTTTCTACCGACATTTCGTATATGTCATCTATATTTAGCTCGGTATGCTTGAAGCGAAAACGCAATATATCACGGCTTTTGTTGGTTGCGACCCGTATCAGCCAAGCCTTTATATGCTCGTCGGATTCAAATATCTTGTTTACTTTTATGTATTTAACAAAGGTCTCTTGTACTGCATCCTCTGCATCAAAAGAATTTCCGAGCATAACGAAGCATATACGAAACAGCATATTTCCGAATTTGTCGATGATATATTCGGTGTTCTTCAAGTAATAATCATTTTCTGCCGGCAATCTTATCACCCCTTTCATAACTAATACGCTGAAAAACTCAATTTGGTCAATTTTTTATAAAAATTATAATAATTTAATGTGCAGAGAGTATTGATATAAATATCCCCGTATGGTAATCCATACGGGGATATTATCAATCAGATAAAGATGTCATATATGATTGCAATATTTCTTGTGCATAATCTTTAGAAATAACATCTGCGTTAGAGTCGGCAATTATAGCAACCATTTTGGCAGAAACATTTTCTTTCGTCATAGATGTAGAAGGTTTGAGATCCTCATACATTTTTTCATATAACGCAATCAATCTTTGATTTGTGGTCTCTCTACAACGAACAATGTCACCTATCGCTTTTGCTTTTTCTTGTCCTGCAATGTCACCGGGGTCTGATTTTGGCATTGCGGCGAGTTGTTCTAAAGCATTATGAATATACTCGTTCTCTTTTACAATTCGTTCTATTTGATTGAGAACATAGTTTATTGTAAGTTTCTCTTTAGGCTTAGTTGTATTTGACATATTGTTATCCTCCGTATTATCCGGCGGACACGCAAGGCATATTGTGTTTTCGTCTATGAAGCGTGCCCTGCCGTGCTTAACAAGACCCTTTGCCCTTTTAGGGTAGGTAGCCTCATATTGATTTCCGTTTTCATCTACAACAATAACGTTTTTTTCGATGGGTGTCATCCCCTTTGATGTAAATATTATAAGACTGTCTGTTTTTTATTATGGGTGCCGTCCCCTTGTCTTGTGTTCAGTATAGCATATATATTTGATAATTGCAAGGGTAATGAACATTTTACTCGATAACCTAAAGTTACAAATTCAGATGAAATGTGATTACGGGCGGTCTATATGATCATCGATGAGCGGCTGTTGTTTTTTGTGTTGCATTTGAAGTAAAAAGGTGCTATAATTATAGAAACAAAATTTATTACGAGGTAATATGAAGAACCGATTATTAAAAGAAAAGCAGGAGTTCAGCATACTTCTGCGATCTATCCCCGCAACGGTAGTTACCCTTTTTGTGGTGAGCGTTATTACAATGAACCTCCTTGCCAACAAGACGCTTTTGCAGCTTGACTGGATAGCCCTTGACGGTGGTATACTTATATCCTGGTTGTCCTTTATGTGTATGGATATCATAACCAAGCATTTCGGGCCCAAGGCATCAAACCGCATCTCGGTACTTGCGGCGGCGATAAATCTTTTGACCTGTCTTATATTTTTTGTGGCAAGCGCCATTCCCAGTACCGCTGCCGACTACAGCTCCTTTGATTCTATCTTCGGCGGCACCTGGTTTATTCTTTTGGGCAGTACGGTGGCGTTTCTGTTTTCCGCGGTTATCAACAACACCCTTAACTGGCTGATAGGTGGATTATTCAAGCGTAATCCTCACGGCAAGGCGGCATATGCGGCACGAACCTATATCTCCACCTTTATAGGTCAGTTTTTGGATAACTTTATCTTTTCGATTATAGTTTTCGTTATCTTCGCCCCCATGTTTTGGGACGGATTTCATTGGTCGGTGCTTCAGTGCGGAATGTGTGCGCTGACAGGTGCGGTGGCAGAGCTTATTATGGAGATAGCCTTTTCTCCTATAGGCTACCGTATAACCAAGCGTTGGAAGGAAGAAAACGTAGGCAAAAAATATCTTGAATATATAAACGGTAAATGATATGAAAATTTTGATCACAGGAACAACACAGGGAATAGGTAGGGCAATAGCAGAGCTTTTTCTTGAGAGAGGGCATAGTGTTTACGGTATCGACCGACTGGAAAAAAGCATAGAGCATCCCGCATATACCCATTATACCTGCGACGTAAGAGATAAGGACAACCTTCCCGAAATATCCGACGTTGATATCCTTATCAACAACGCGGGAACACAGAACGAGGATGATATAGATATCAACCTCAAGGCTCTCATATATATAACCGAGCGCTACGGAGTACGACAGGGTATAAAGTCGGTACTCAATATCGGCTCTGCAAGCGGACACACGGGTGCTGAGTTTCCTATGTATGCTGCAAGCAAGGGCGGTGTCCTCAGTTATACCAAGAACGTGGCTCAGCGCATAGCCCAGTATGGAGCTACCTGTAACAGTCTTGACCCCGGAGGAGTTCTGACCCCTCTTAATAAGCCTGTTATGGATGATCCCGAGCTTTGGAATGCTATTATGGCGGAGACTCCTCTCAAAAAATGGGCAACCCCCGAGGAGATCGCCGAGTGGGCATATTTTCTCACCGTCACCAACAGCTTCTGTACAGGACAGAACATCCTTGTTGACGGCGGCGAATCTATAAATTACAATTTCATCTGGAAAGAGTAAAATGAAGCAAAAATACAACGTTACGGGAATGACCTGTGCCGCCTGTCAGGCAAGCGTTGACCGCCGTGTGAAAAAGCTGGAGGGTGTCAAAAGCGTTGACGTAAACCTCCTGGGTGGCAGTATGACGGTTGAGTTTGACGAATCGGTTATTGGGAATTCCGAAATTATAGCCGCAGTTACAGAGATAGGCTACGGCGCATCTCTCTACGGCGAAAAAACAGAAAACAAAGGCGAAAACAGCGTAGAAGCAGAGAGAAAAAATATGCTTAAGAGGCTTATTTCCTCTCTTGCCTTGATGATACCTCTTATGTATATCGCAATGGGTCATATGATGGGCTTGCCAATGCCTCATATGCCTGACATAGCCAACGCCATCACCCAGATGCTTCTGACTATCCTTGTGATATTCATCAACCGAAAGTTTTTCATTGTAGGCTCAAAGGCGCTTATTAAGCGCTCACCCAATATGGACAGCCTCGTTATGATAGGCTCGGGTGCTGCGTTCGTCTATGGACTCATAACTATTTATCGTATGGCGTACGGTGATAACGGTGGCATCCACAATCTGTACTTTGAGTCCTCGGCAATGATACTGACCCTTGTTACTGTGGGAAAATATCTTGAATCCCGCTCAAAGGCAAAGACTACCTCAGCTCTTGATAAGCTTATCGACTTATCCCCCAAGACCGCAACGGTCATCCGCGGAGACAAAGAGGTAACTCTGCTTGCATCCGAGATCAGGGTAGGCGATATCATCGCAGTAAAGCCGGGTGAGGCGATAGCCGTTGACGGCACAGTTATCTCGGGTCACGGCTGGGTAGACCAGTCGGCGGTGACGGGGGAGAGTATTCCCGTAGAGAAAAAAGAGGGAGATGAGGTCATCTCCGCAACCATAAATAAAAACGGCAGCTTTCGCTTTGAAGCTAAGCGTGTAGGTGAACAGACCACCATTTCACAGATAATAAAAATGGTGGAGGATGCAGGCAGCTCAAAGCCTAAAATAGCAAGGCTTGCGGATAAGGTCAGCGGTATATTTGTTCCCACGGTTATAGGTATAGCAATAGTAACGTTTATCATATGGATGCTTATGGGCTACGGCGTCGATCACGCCCTGTCCCTTGCCATATCGGTGCTTGTTATATCCTGTCCCTGCGCACTGGGACTTGCAACTCCCGTTGCCATTATGGTAGGCACGGGCAGAGCCGCAAGCATGGGAATTCTTATAAAATCAGCAGAGGTGCTTGAGACCTTGCACACTATAGACACGGTGGTTCTTGACAAAACCGGAACTGTTACAGAAGGTGCACCCAAGGTCACAGACGTATACGCCATAGATACCGAATCCGAGCTTCTTACCTTAGCATATTCTCTTGAGGCTTCAAGCGAGCATCCCTTAGGACAGGCGGTGTGTAGGTTTGCTAAGGAAAAGGGAATAGAAAAAGAGGATATATCCGACTTTGAAAACATTCCCGGAAGAGGAATAAAGGCAACCTATAAGGGCAAAACAGCCCTCGGCGGAAATTCTGCATTTATGCATGAAGAGAAAATAACTCTTGACGCTATACCTGCTTATTCCAAGGAAGGTAAGACCCCTCTCATATTCGCCCTTGACGGTAACATCATCGGTGTCATAGCGGTAGCGGACACCATCCGTCCTGACAGCCGTGATGCGGTAGAGAGCTTCAAAAAGCAGAATATCGACGTTATAATGCTTACAGGTGATAACAGCGACACCGCAAGATCTATAGCTGATAAGGCGGGAATAGAGCATATCATCTCGGACGTAATGCCTGCTGATAAGGAAAAGTGTATTGCCGACCTTAAAGCAAAGGGAAAACATGTTGCCATGATAGGTGACGGTATAAACGATGCTCCCGCTCTTGTACGTGCCGACGTGGGTATAGCCATCGGTCAGGGTACCGATATCGCCATAGACTCGGCAGATATCGTTCTGATGAAAAGCACACTTACCGATGCTGTAAAAGCAGTAGGTCTTGGCAAGGCGGTAATAAAGAATATAAAGATGAATCTCTTCTGGGCATTCTTTTATAACGTCCTCGGTATACCCCTTGCGGCAGGAGTGCTGTTCCTGCCCTTTGGAATAAAGCTTGATCCCATGATAGGTGCTGCGGCAATGAGCTTAAGCTCTGTCTGCGTGGTCACAAACGCTTTAAGACTGTACAACTTCGGCAAGATTAAAAATAAAGGAGATAAAGAAATGACAAAGACATTAAAGGTAGACGGAATGATGTGTCCCCGCTGTAAGGCACACGTAGAAAAGGCGCTTATGGCAGTAGAGGGCGTGGCTTTGGCAGAGGCAGATCTCGAGACAAAGACCGCAACCGTAACACTTAACGCAGAGGTAGCAACCGAAACTCTTGCAAAGGCTGTTACCGAAGCAGGATATACAGTATTATAATCCTTCTTGAATAATCCTCCTTTTTCGGGTAATAATACCTGAAAAGGGAGGTTTTTATTATGCCTATTGAATTTAAAAACAGCGAAACTTCAAAGAATCTTATGCGTGCCTTTGCGGGTGAGAGCCAGGCGAGAAACAGATATACCATAGCCAAGGGTATAGCCTGTCAGCAGAAGCTGCCCGTGCTTGAAAAGGTCTTTGAATACACATCCAATCAGGAAAAGGAGCACGCCATCATCTTCTATAACCACTTAAAGGAGCTTAACGGCGAGACTATAGCCATCGATGGAACATACCCCGTCAACAATTCCACATCGCTTTTATCACTTCTGCGCTCCGCCGAGCAGAACGAGTTTGAAGAGCACGACAGCGTTTACAAGAGCTTTGCCAAGACCGCAAAGGAGGAGGGCTTCGGTCAGGTGGCATCCTCGTTTGAGATGATCGCCGCTATAGAGAAGACCCACGGTGAGCGCTTCAGAGAGTTTGCGGATCTTATGGAAAAGGATATGCTCTTTGCCTCCACCGAGGTAGAAAGCTGGGTCTGCCTTAACTGCGGACACGTACACACAGGAGCCAAGGTTCCGCTTTTCTGTCCCGTATGTCAGCACGAGCAGGGATATTTTACCCGAAAGAGCTGTGCGCCCTATACAAGATAAAACGGTTGACCGTAAGGTCAACCGTTTTGCTATTAAGTTTTCTGAACTATATCGATCAGGTATGCGGTATTTTTGTTCACCTTAAACTTCACCTCATATCCTCCATATCCAAACCCATAGATACGCTCCTCATCGTTTTGATATGAGGGTCGGGGATCTCCTCTGAGAATATCAAGCAAGGGAGCTCTCTTTTCCTCGGGCAGTTTATTTAAGATATTTTCATCATATTCCACCTCAAGGGCAAAATCCTTGAAGCTATCTGCAAATCCCCCTTTTGCCTCGGGTATTGACTCAAAGGCCGGCAGATAAGGCTTGATATCGTATATGGGTGTGCCGTTTATAAGATCAGCACCGCTTACTATAAGCTCACAGCCGTCAACCGAAACCAACTTGACCAGGGTCAATCCCAAGTTGTTGGGTCTGTTGGGTGAACGTGTGGCAAACACACCTACACGGGTGTTACCGCCAAGACGGGGAGGACGTACCGTAGGGGACCAGGTGTCACTTGTGAACTCCGAGAACTCCCATATCAGCCACAGGTGGGAAAACTCCTCGATACCCCGTAGCGCATTGGGGTCACGGTATTCCTTTTCAAAGACTATCCTTGACATAACGTCAGCCAGTCCGCTTTGTCTCGGAACGCCGAACTTTGTGTCAAAGTCGTTTTTTATATATGCTATAGGCTTTATTTCCATATTACACTCCGTAAAACAGTATATCGACATTTTCTTCGCTGTATTCTATCTGCTTTGAGATATATTTTGCCGTGTCGATACGGTCGGCGAAGTCAAATTTTCCCGTAGTATGATATATATACAGATCCCACAGATACTGGGTCTTCATATATAGGGATATACCTCCCAGTATTACCGAGGGCGCAGAATAAAAGGCTCTCATAAAATATCTGTGAAGCAGATAAACAGCCAGACGTCGGTATTCATAGCTTCGGTTGCCGATATATGTATTAAACTCATCCTTAAACGAAATAAGCTCGTCGAAATGCTCTTTAATATATTTAGATGTTTTTGTCCATCTGTCATCATAAGGCTCAAAGCTATCCCACAGCTCAAAAATATCGGTGTCAAAGGAAAAGAACAGCTCCTCAAGAAAAGTACCTTCGTTCTGTATCTTATCTACCAAGGCTTGTCTTAATTCAAGGATAGCATCCATCTCCTCTTCGGGCAAAGCATCTCCCTCCTCTATGAAGGTAAGAGGCTTGTCCTCAGAGAACAAAAGTCTGCAGGCCTCCTCACAGCAGAGTCCTATGCCCATGTCAAGATGCTCGCCGCAATACTCATAGTATCTGGGATGCTCGCTGCATATTTCACAGAGGAAACCCTCTCCTTTTTCACATATAAGCTCACAGAGCCCGTCTGATTTCAGGAACGGACAGCGCTCATCTTCAGTGAGAATAAACGAGCCGTCCTTTATATTCTTTTTCAGCTTTTCGCCAAGCTTTCCGTCTTCCTTTTCATATATCGCAAGTGTGTCGGGATCGATATCAATTTCCCATCCGATACAGCAGGAATCACGGCAGCGGTCGGCTATACATTTAAATTTATCATAATAATCGGGTCTTGTAGTTTTCATGTATTTATTTTATAACAAATCAATAATAATTTCAAGTAGTATTGAAATTTCACACTTCGTATGCTAAAATACATTTATGAAAGAACTGACGTTAAAGGATGTCTTTGACATCCTGCCCATAAGGGCAAAGGATTCAAATAAAGGAAGCTACGGCAGGCTTTTGTCGGTTGTAGGCTGCAAATATTACCGCGGTGCGGCTCTGCTCTCATCTATGGGAGCGCTTCGCACAGGTGTGGGGATACTCACGGTATGCTCAAGTGAGGAGGTCATACAGACGGTGGCATCCGCTCTGCCCGAAGCTACGTTTCTGCCGAGAGAAGAGCTTGATATAACCGATATTCCAAAGGTTACAGCCTTGCTTTTAGGCTGTGGCTTAGGCAAGGATAACGGAGTAGCATCTATTATAAAAAGCTGTCCCGTGCCAATGATACTTGATGCCGACGGACTCAACAACATAACCGTCGACGACCTTCCCAAGGGCAAGGATATCATCATAACTCCCCATATAGGAGAGTTTTCCCGCCTTACGGGAACAAGCATACCCGAAATTAAAGCCGCCCCTGAAAAGTACGCAAGAGCCTTTGCCGATAACTATAACGTCACGGTGGTCTTAAAGAATCACGAGACCGTTATAGCTTCTCCCGACAGAGAAACAGCGGTAAGCCGCTTCGGCAACCCCGGACTTGCCCGAGGTGGCAGCGGAGATATACTTGCGGGGATGATTGCGTCCTTTCGCGCACAGGGACTTAGTGGCTATGAATCCGCCGTATGCGGCGTAGTTCTTCACGGAGCCTCGGCTGACAGATGTGCAAAGCGTCTGTCGATGCAGACCATGCTCCCCCACGACATATTAAATGATTTAACAACTATATTCAACGAAAGAGGTAGATAAAATGGATTATTCTTACAAGACACAGGGCACTTGCTCAAGAGAGATTTATTTTTCAATAGAGGACGGCAAGGTAACAAACGTCCGCTTTGTAGGAGGCTGCGACGGTAACCTTAAGGCTATATCCAAGCTCTGCGAGGGCATGGATGCAAAGAAGGTATCCGAATTGCTCAGCGGCAACACCTGCGGCTTCAAGCCCACCTCCTGCGGTGACCAGCTTGCCCGCGCTATAACCAAGGCTTTAGAGCAGAATGGATAATAATTCTAAATTTCAAAAGTCCTTTGTATATGTAGTACTGGGACTTCTTCTGGCGGTATTCGTCGCCGTTACGGTTACCTCCGTCAGGTGCTATACCCCCTACAGCTTCCGTTCGGACGTTAGCCTTGAGCTTAAGGTGGTATTATGGACCCTTATGCTTATGCCCTCGGTCATACTGCCTATAGCCCTTTGGTTTTCAAATATGCTGACGCCGACCCTTTCGCGCTTCAGCCTTGTGTCGGTGCTTCTGACCTGCTGTTATTTCATAGCGGTACCAAGGCTCTATAAGCTCTTTGACGGGGCTGAAATGGCTATCACCACGTCAGCTCTTGCATTTTTCCTTATGAGCTGCTGCCTTGCGGTAGTTATCGAGGACATAAAGAAAAAGAGTGCCAAAGGCTGGCTCAATATTACCTTCGGTATAATATTGACCCTTGCCTTTATACTGCTTACGGGCTATGCAGGTTATTTTATAATCAACTTCAGTATGATGGACAGGATAGTCGTGTGCGTGATCACACCTATACTCTGTCTTGTATATGCCCTTGGCAGTCTGCTTGACGTCTACACCGGGGCAACGGTAGTGCTGACAACTCTGAGCGTAGGCTACGCTACCCTTTGTGCCGCCTTTGAGGCAATGAACAAAAGCTGGCTGTACTATATTCTGCTTGGACTTCTTTGCCTTACGGTAATATGGCAGATAATTGATATTTTTAAGTATATAAGGAGTAAAAATAATGATAGTAAATCTTGTAATGCTTGAAGCAAAAGAGGAATATATCGACGAGATGATCGAGATATGCCGTTACAATCACGAAAACTCAATAAAAGAGGAGGGCAACGTCCGCTTTGACGTTCTGCAGAACGCCGACGAGCCCTGCAAGTTCACACTCTACGAGGTGTTCCGTGACAAGGAAGCTATAGAGTTCCATAAAACTACAGAGCATTATCAAAAGTGGGCTGAGGCAATGGAGCATATTCTTGCCGCTCCCAGATATAAAATATCAAACCATGAGGTGGCATTCACCGGATGAAAGATTTTATCAAAACCTTAGAAAAAATACTCAATTTCGGTAAGGATAAGCTCACCGTAGGTAATTTTCTTATTGCCATAGCGGTGTTCCTTGTCTGCGCCGTTATTATCAAGCTTCTTCTTAAGCTTGTGCGCCGTACTATAGAGAGGAGCAGACTGGATAGCTCTGCCACAGGCTTTATAGTTACCGTAGCTCGCATAATCCTCTATTTTATCGCGCTTATCATATGCTGTGATTTTATAGGAATCCCCGTAAGCTCGCTTATAGCGGTACTCAGCGTTGCCGGCTTGGCACTCTCCCTTGCAGTACAGGACCTTCTTTCCAACCTCCTGAGCGGTTTTGTTATTCTTATGACTAAGCCCTTTGTAGGCGGAGATTTTATCGAGCTTGCAGGCATCAGCGGAACGGTAAAGTCTATAGGCTTTATGCATACCCGACTTACCACAGCCGACCAGAAGACTATATATATCCCTAACCACGAGATATGTATCTCCAATATCATTAACTACAGCCGTGCCGAGACCCGCCGTGTTGGACTTGTTATAAACGCTTCCTATGACTGCCCCATAGAGGACGTCAAAAAAAGCATTAACGAATCCTTTAGCCAGGTAGAGGGTATCCTTGCAGATCCCGAGCCCTTTGTAGGTGTCAAGGAATATGGCAGCAGCTCTATCATTTATGATGTACGCTGCTGGTGTAACAATACCGAATATTGGAACGTCTACTATGCCTTAAACGAGCAGATCAAAAAGGACTTTGACAAGAATGGAATAGAGATGACCTACGATCATATCAATGTGCATATGATGCAAAAATGAGAAAATCCGCTTTTGCGGATTTTTTCATTTTCACGTTTTGTCGATAGACAAAACATATCGCAATTCCAAGGGAGTTATATCGCATCCGCAGGATATATCGCTCCCGCAGGGAATATCGCATCACCGAAGGTCATGATTTCTTTTACTGTTGACAAATATCCCCAAAAGTGCTACAATTAACTTGCGACACAAGTGAATATAAACATTTCTTAGGGTGCATATTTTACCTTGGTAAAAGTGCATGCTCTTTTTCGCATCCTTAGAAATGTGAAAAACTTGTGTCGCAGCAATCGGAGTTGTGCATTTTTCGGTGCGTAGCTTCGGCTGCGCACTTTTTATATTTTTGAGGAGGAAGTTATGAAGACTTTCAAAAAGTTGTTACCGATTTTGTTTACGGTAACTATAATCACTGTGTTGTTTGCTGTTACTCCAATGTACACTGTGGCATCAGACTATTCCGGAACCTGTGGTGAGAATGTAACCTGGGAATATGTACCCGAGACGCGAAATCTTTATTTGATGGGTACCGGAGATATGAACAATTATGGTTTGTTTTCTGAAGCTCCGTGGAGTGAGTATAGTAAACACATAGGTAGAGTTATTGTTGGTGGTTTGAATAATATAGGAGATTATGCTTTTTATGGTTGCGAATCTCTTGAGTTTTTGATGATCTCAGATTGTATTGAAACGATTGGAGAGAGATCATTCTATGGTTGTAAATCTCTTGAAAGAATAACCATTCCTCCTTCTGTTACTGTGATAGAAGACGAGGCTTTTTCTGGATGTTCTGTGTTAAGAGAAGTTGAGTTTAACCAACAGCTAACCACGATTGGCAAATCTGCTTTTGTAGGTACAGCTATAACCCAAATAAACTTTCCCGACAGTTTGACAATGATTTCAAATATGGCATTTAATAACTGTAAATCCTTGAAAGAAGTTAATTTTGGTTCTAAATTGACAACAATTGGCGGAGGAGCTTTTTCTGGTTGTGGTATTACAACCCTGATAATCCCATCATCTGTTGTGAATTTCCCTACGACTTTTGGTCTTAACGGTGTTTTTGAAAAATGTAATGACCTGAAATATGTAGTCATTAATTCTACTGATGTACCGGAGAAAGCATTCAGAGATTGCAAATCACTTGACAATGTTGTTTTTTCGAAGAATACTATCTCAATTAATGAATCTGCGTTCTTGGGCTGTGGCACTAAAGTTTATCAACCTGGCGATGGATGGAGTTCAGATAAAAAGTGCATAACAGATGTATATTACGATGGTACAGAAAAAGATTGGATCAACAAAGTTCAGATAGATAGTGGTAATGAAGCAATTTTAAAAGCTAATGTAAAATACAATTCCGTTGTTCCGAATTTTATAATGAATTTTACTGATGTCAAACCAAATCATTGGTTTTATGGTGCTGTAGAATATTGTGTTGATAAAGGATATGTTTCCGGTATGGATGAGTATACGTTCTCACCCAATTCCAACATCACAAGAGAACAGTTTGTGCTTATCCTTGCCAATATCGCAGGAGTGGATACAAACGAGTTCAAAAATGTTTCAAGCGGTTTTACTGACGTTCCCACAGGCCAGTGGTACTCGGGTGCCGTTACCTGGGCTGTACGTGAAGGTTACGTAAGTGGTATGTCTGCTACGACCTTCGGCAGAGGACAGTCTATCCAGCGTGCGGCTCTTGCAAGAATGCTCTATAACTATGCTTCAGCTAACGGCATTGACGTGACTGGCAGAGCAGACCTTTCGGGCTTCGGCGATGCTGCCGATTTTGATAAGGCGGGTAACGCATGGATGAAAGAGCCTGTACAGTGGGCGGTAGATGCGGGCATTATTTCAGGTATGACCGTAAACGGCAAAAACTGTGTAAATGCCAAGGGTACGGCAACAAGAGCTCAGGCTGCAAGAATGCTTATGCAGTTTGATGAATTGATGAAATAAATAATATAACATAACAAAATATAACAAAAAGCAGTTCGAAGAACTGCTTTTTTGTTAGCTAAATTGTTCGCTATGCTCACAGCTAAATTATTCCTTGCGGCATAGCTAAATTGCACTTTGTGCAGCTAAATTAAATTCACCTTGAAGCGTGCGAAGCACATTTAGCTCGGTTTACCGAATTTAGCTGAGCTATGCTCAATTTAGCTCACCGAAGGTGAATTTAGCTGAAAACAGCAAGTCATTCTGACTTGCTGTTTTCTTTTCCCCATCCGGAGATATCCTGCTTTTGAAGTGCACCGAATATGCGGTGGCGTACCCCCTTGAACTTGTGGTCAAGGTCATCTATAAGCTGCTTCATGTTCTCACGCTCTGTATGCTTGTCCTCAGGACAGAGGCTGGGTGAAACAGGAAGGTCGTTATGTCTTACAAAGTATTTTATATCCTTTTCTGGACAATAGGAAAGAGGTCTTATTACCGTAATATCCGTCCTTGAAAGATAGGTAACGGGAGAGAATGACGCAATTCTGCCCTCGTGGATAAGATTGAGCATAAAGGTATCAACCACGTCGTCATAGTGATGACCAAGAGCTACCTTGTTACAGCCCAGATCGTGAGCGGCTTCGTTTAATATGCCACGGCGCATCTTGGCGCAGAGGGAACAAGGGTTAGGCTCCTTTCGTATATCAAATATAACCTCTGCCAGGTTAGTCTTTTTAACCACGTATTCAATTCCCGCTTCACGGCAAAATTCCTCTGCCTTGGAGTAATCTGCCCCCTCAAAGCCCATATCCACAGTTATCGCCATAAGCTCAAATTTTTTCGGATAGAATATCTGAAGGTCGCGAAGGGTGCAGAGCAGAGCCGCCGAGTCCTTACCGCCCGAGAGACCAACGGCGATCTTGTCACCGTCCTCAATCATATTATAATCATCTACACAGCGTCGGGCATAGCTGAGTAATCTTCTTATCTTTACAAATTCCATGTCACCATTTTACCACAGACCGAATAAAATGTAAATACGGAGGTAATAATATGGCGATAAAAATTTTTATAGATCAGGGGCACAACCCCACCAATCCCAACGCAGGGGCAGAGGGGCAGGGACTACGGGAACAGGATCTTACCTTTGAGATAGGCAGACGCCTCGCGCTTCTTCTTGCCGCTGACCCAAACTACGAGGTAATGCTATCCCGCCCATCCCCCGAAACACAGCTTGGTGCTACCAACTCCGAGAGCTTAAGAGCCCGTGTGAATATGGCAAACAACTGGGGTGCGGATTATTTTATAAGTCTCCATGCCAATGCTTCTTCAATCACCTCGGCAAGCGGGAGCGAGGGATATGTTTATAGCCTCGGAGGCGCAGCAGAACAGTTTGCAAGGGATATACTCATAGGACTTTCATGGACCACAGGTCTTCCCGACAGAGGAGTTTTTGCCCGACCCTCGCTTTACGTACTGCGCCGAACCCGTATGCCCGCAACACTGATAGAATTAGGCTTTATAACAAATCCGGGGGATGCGGCTCTCATGAGCGAGAACCCTCAGCTCTTTGCCCAAGGGCTCTATAACGGCATCAACAGATATTTCGGTCTTGCATAAGAAAGAAAAATATGGTATACTCTCGGTATAACGATATTTGGAGTATAACTATGAACGTAAACGAAATGAGCCCTTCGGCTCTTGCATATCTCGGGGACAGTGTCCTCGAGCTTATTACAAGGACAACCCTTGTTAAGCGAGGACTGGCTGATGCAGGCAGGATGAATGCCATAGCACTTCAGTTTGTCAAGGCATCCTCCCAGAGCGAGGCGTTTGACCGTATGGAGCCTCACCTTACCGAGGACGAGCTTGCCTGGTTCAAGCGGGGCAGAAACAATCATACTATGTCAAAGCCCAAGAACGCCACAGCCGCCGACTACCGCAAGGCAACAGGCCTTGAGGTAATGTTTGCATACCTCTATCTCACCGAGCAGAACAATCGTATGCAGGAATTGTTTGAAATAGGATTTCAAACAAATTTGTAATTCGTAATTAAAGGATGCAAACAGTTGATATCATCAACTGTTTTCTGTAGGTTGATTTTTATGATAATTATTAAAAACAACAGTACCGATCCGTATTTCAACCTCGCCGCAGAGCAGTATCTTATAGATAACTGCGACGAGGATGTTTTCATGCTCTGGCGTAACGACAGGACCGTGGTCATAGGAAACAATCAGAACGCCTACGCCGAGGTCGACCGCGACTATGCAGACAGCCACGGCATCACCGTTTCCCGCCGTCTCACAGGCGGAGGAGCGGTGTTCCACGACCTTGGCAACGTCAACTTTTCCTTTATCATTCCCTCTGACGGAAACGGAATAGATTTCAAAAGATATACACAGCCCATAATCGATAGTCTCAAAAAGATGGGACTTGCCGCTGAGCTTTCGGGAAGAAACGATATTCTTATCGATGGCAAAAAAGTGTCAGGTAACGCTCAGTGTGTGCGCAACGGCAAGGTCCTTCACCACGGAACCTTGCTTTATTCGGCAGATCTCTCTAAGGTAGCGGGGGTTCTCAAGGTGGATCCCACTAAGCTTCAGAGCAAGGGCATCAAGAGTGTACGCAGTCGTGTTGCCAACATCAAGGACTTTATGGATACCGATATGGACGTGCTTGACTTCATGGCCAAGGTGGACTCCGACTTTGAGGGTACCAGACGTGACTTTACCGATGCAGAACTTAAAGAGATAACTAAGCTTCGTGACGAAAAATTTGCAACCTGGGAGTGGATATGGGGCAGAAGCAAGGAATATACCCTGACAGTCAAGGAACGCTACCCCTACGGCAGCGTTGAGGCGAACGTGAACACAGATCGCGGAATCATAAAGGAAGTCAAGCTGACAGGCGACTTTTTCGGTGTAGGGGATATAAACGAGCTTACCGACGGACTTGCGGGAGTGCGCTACGACTATGCCGATGTTCTTGCACATCTGTCAAGATATGACATACAGAGATATATTTTCGGAGGCAACGCCGAAGATATTTCGAAATTATTATTCAAAAACTCTTTACTTTAGGACTTTAATGTGCTAAAATGTCACTATAACGTTTTAGCGAGGTAGACATGATAGACAGAATCAGAGACGAAAATATAGATTTTCTTTTCGAGTGCATCCTGAAGCTTGAGAGCGTAGAGGAGTGCTATGCCTTTTTCGGCGATCTTTGCACGGTAGCAGAGCTCAAGGAGATGAGCAAGCGTATGAAGGCGGCGAGAATGCTTAAGGAGAACGCCGTGTATTCCACCATAGTCAAGGAGACAGGACTCTCCAGTGCTACCATAAGCCGTGTCAACCGTTCCCTTAAGTACGGAAACGACGGCTATGATATTGTCTTTAACAGATTGGAAGATAAGGATGAATGAGCAGTATTCGGTGATATCAAGATATTATGAGCTTCTTAATTCGGAGGTGGATTATGAGGCTTTTGCCGACTTTTTGACCAAGATAATAAGAGAAAAGGGAATAGCCGAACCCGAGCTTGCTCTCGATCTTGCCTGCGGTACGGGTAAGATAACAAGATTGCTTGCTGACCGCGGCTTTGATATGACGGGTATAGATCTTTCTTCTGATATGCTCATGGTGGCAAGACAGGAGGAGCTTAGAGACCCTAAAGGTATACTCTACCTCTGCCAGGATATGCGGGAGTTTGAGCTTTACGGAACTGTGGATGCCTGTGTGTGCTGTCTTGACAGTATAAATTATCTTTTAAAGACCGCAGATGTAGAGAAGTGCTTTTCGCTTGTGCATAACTATCTTGTTCCCGACGGAGTGTTTATTTTCGATGTAAACACACCCTACCGTTTTGAAAACGGCTACGCTCGTCACGATTACGTTCTCGAGGAGGAGGGCGTGCTTCTGGCGTGGCAGAACTTCTATAACGAAAAGAATAAGACCTGCGATTTTGTATTAAGCCTTTTCTGTGAGAACGAGGACGGTAGCTACGAGCGCTACGACGAGGAGCAGAGAGAAAAGAGCTATTCAATGACCACACTTAAAAAGCTTCTTGCAAAGACCGGATTTGAGATACTTGATATCTACGGCGGATATGATTTTTCGGACATAAGTGACAACTCGGACAAGTGGTTTTTTGTCTGCAAGTGTATAAAATAACAATAATAAAAAAAGATTGAAAAAAACTAAAAAAAGGGTTGACAAACAGATACCAATCTGTTATAATAACATCCGTCGCTGGTGCTAAGGCACAAACGACAGAAGGAAAATGTGGGAGCATAGCTCAGCTGGGAGAGCATCTGCCTTACAAGCAGAGGGTCATAGGTTCGAGCCCTATTGTTCCCACCATAATTTCCCTTGACTTAGGTTGAGGGTGTGAGGGATGGAATACCGTCCTTCGCTATGGCCTGGTAGCTCAGTTGGTTAGAGCGCTAGCCTGTCACGCTAGAGGTCGAGGGTTCGAGCCCCTTCCGGGTCGCCAATTTTCCTTTTTAAGTCGGTTATACCGACATATGCCTCTGTAGCTCAGTTGGTAGAGCAGGGGACTGAAAATCCCCGTGTCGTTGGTTCGATTCCGACCGGAGGCACCATATCACCTGCGGATTTAGCTCATTTGGTAGAGCGCGACCTCGCCAAGGTCGAGGTGGGGGGGTCGAGCCCCGTAATCCGCTCCAGCCTAAGGGCTCGAGGGACAGAGTTCATCTGTCCCTCAACTAATAAGGCGACATAGCCAAGTGGTAAGGCAGAGGTCTGCAAAACCTTTATTCCTCGGTTCAAATCCGAGTGTCGCCTCCAACGCAAAGCACACCGAAAGGTGTGCTTTTTGCGTTGGAGCGACACTATTGAACCGCTCACCGAAGGTGATCGGTTCAAATGGCTCGCGCTTTCGCGCTGCCTGTGGCAGATAAAGCGAAGGCGGGAGTACGGCAGGTGCCCAGTGAGTTCAAGCGACTTTAGGAGCGCAGGAGGAACTGTTGGCACCAACGAGATCGGGCGCCGAACAAACGGGCAATACGTCATTGTGTCAATGAGTCGTCGCCTACTGCATCGAAGATGCAGAGAAAGCTAAAATTAAAAAATACTTGTGTTGAAACACCATTTCAAAAAAACTCCAAAAAATATCAAAAACCTCTTGACAAATGAAATGTAATCTGTTATAATATCGTCTGTTGTGAGCGCTTGCGTAAACAACAAAGGAAAATGTGGGAGCAT
>JAZRQH010000096.1:0-4769 GCA_045649645.1 Eubacteriales bacterium | reverse complement strand
TTGAAGGAAAGGATCTGCTCGATTGCAGAGTTGATCTGATGCTGCATAGCAAGAGCCTCATCCATCTTGTTAGCCTTGAAGAGCTTGTAGAGCTCAGCAAACTTGGAAACGAGAACGTTGTATGTAGTACCGATACCGCCGTCAGCACCCATAGCAAGACCGGAGAGGATGATCTCATCGGAGCCATTGTAGAGGAGCTTGTCGGGGAATGCATCACGAACACGCTCAAATGCGTAGAAATCACTGCAGGTGAACTTCATACCGCCAACGCAGTCAAGAGCGAGAAGCTCCTTGATCTGGGGGATAGAGAGGTTAGCACCGGAGAGCGCGGGGATGTTGTATACGATCATAGGCAGATCGCAGATAGAGCCGATCTTTTCGTAGTAAGCCTTGATCTCCTTGAAGTTATACTTGTAGTAGAAGGGAGCAACGGAGGAGTTAGCAGCAGCGCCAACCTTTTCAGCGTGCTGTGCAAGCTCGTAAGCGTCTGGGGGATGAGGAGCACCGAAGTGAGCGATGATGGGGAAGCTTTCGGGAACAGCCGCCATAACAGCCTCAAGAAGTTCCTTTCTCTCATCATTGTTGAGCAGGATCATCTCGCCGGAGGAACCGCCTACGTAGAGAGAATCAGCGCCTTTTTCGATAAGTCTCTGTGCGTGACACTTTGCCGCCTCTGTGTTGAGAGAGCCGTCAGCCTTAAAGGGGGTAATAAACGCAGGGATGATACCCTTGATATCTACTTTTTTCATTGTAATACTCCTTGTATTGTTATATGACATTATTATACCTCTAAAGTTATAATGTGTCAAGTAATATTTGTACAGTATACCGATTGTAATACGACAGATAATTTGATATAATTAATCTAACATTTTAAAGAGGTGACAAAATGAAGAGATTTTTCAATAGATATTTTGTAGACGGCTTGGGTGCTATGGCTCAGGGGCTGTTTTCCACGCTTATCATCGGTACCATCCTTGCACAGATCGGTATGCTGGTGTCTGATTACATAAGCGCTGATATCGGTGCATATATTATTGCCGCCGCCAATATAGCAAAGACTGTAACAGGTGCAGGTATAGGTGTTGCCGTAGCGGTCAAGTTCGGAGCTTCCCCCATACTTACTGCCGCAACCGCTGTATGCGGTATGCTTGGTGCTTTTCCCGGGGTAGGCATTACAGAGCTTGCTATCGGTAAACCCGGCGAGCCCCTCGGTGCTTTTGTTGCCGCTGTAGTTGCCTGTGAGGTAGGCAGACTGGTTGCAGGTAAGACCAAGCTTGATATTGTGATTACTCCCCTTGTTACCATATGCTCGGGTGCCGCTATAGCCTTTGTGGTATCCGGTCCTATATCCCGCTTTATGACCTGGCTCGGCTCTCTTGTAAACTATAACGTAGAAAATAGCCCCGTCCTCGGAGGTATTATAGTGGCGGTGCTTATGGGTATGATACTTACTCTGCCTATATCCTCTGCAGCTATAGGTATCTCCATGGGACTTTCGGGAGTAGCCGCAGGTGCCGCTTGCGTTGGCTGCTGCTGTCAGATGATAGGCTTTGCGGTAGCAAGCTACCGTGACAACGGCTTCGGTGGTCTTGTGTCTCAGGGCATCGGTACCTCTATGATACAGATACCTAACATTATGAAGAAGCCTGCAATATGGCTCGCCCCCACCCTTGCATCCGCAGTGCTTGGACCTATATCCTCTGCGGTGCTTAAGATGACCAACACGCCTACCGGCGCAGGTATGGGTACCTCCGGCTTGGTAGGTCAGTTTGAGGCGTTCACCGCAATGGTTCCCGCAAACGGAGTTTTCAGAACTACGGTTACCGTTATCGTAATGCACTTCCTTCTTCCCGCAGTAGTTACCCTTGCTTTTGACTGGGCATTCCGTCGTCTCGGCTGGGTAAAGAAGGGCGATATGAAGCTTGCAAAGGGTTAAAATATGCAAAAAACTAAATTCCTTGACCGTCCCTGCCTCAGCTGGGTGACGGTCTCGTTTGTGACCTATCTTATATCAGAATGTATAAATCAGAGAGGCTTTGACGGACTTATCCGCTTTATCATAGCCTCTCCGTACGCATTTATACTGAATCTCGCCATAGTTATGCTGACCTACTCGGTGGCGCTGTTTATACGCAGAAGGCTGTTTTGCTATACCCTCACTGCCGCCCTCTGGACGTTTATGACGGCTACCAACCTTGTCCTGCTTATTCAGCGTAATACCCAGTTTAACTGCAGCGACATACTTATCTTCAGATACGGTATCTTTATCACAAGCCGATATCTGAGCCTGCTTCACTGTATACTTATCACCTTAGGTATTATGCTTGTTATAACCTTTGTGGTATACCTATATAAAAAAGGATACCGCAGCGAAACGGCAGGCGGTAAAAAGAAGCACGGTATCATCGTGGGAATACTTGCTGCTGTTATCGTTGCAATGAGCTTTATCGGCAATCTCACGGGGCTTCTCCTGCCCAGATTTACCAACATTGCAGAGGGGTACGGCAAAAACGGCTTCGTATATGCCTTCTTCTGTTCGGTTACCGAAAGCGGTGTTGATGAACCTGAGGAGCTGGAGGAAGGTTCGGTAGAGAGTATAATCTCTGCATTTCCCGACGAAGACAAAATAAGCGATACTGCTCCCAACGTAATATTCGTCCAGCTTGAGTCATTTATAGATCCCGATGAATTCGTTGGACTTGAGCTTGAGTCCGATCCCGTACCCAACTTCAACCGACTCACAGAGCAATACCCCTCGGGATATCTCGATGTATCCGTGCTTGGCGGCGGTACAGCCAACACAGAGTTTGAGATCATGACGGGTATGAATATCAAGGACTTCGGTACGATAGAATACCCTTATGAGAGCTTCCTTGATGCCCGTACCTGCGAGTCTATGGCGTATAACTATAAGGCGCTGGGCTACAAGGCTCATGCAATGCATAACTTCAGTGCAGGCTTTTATATGCGTAACAAGGTGTTTGCTAACCTTGGCTATGATACCTTTACATCCTTTGAGTATATGACCGATATCGAGTATAACCCCATCGGCTGGGCAAAGGACAGCATTCTTGAGAGATATATCATGTCCGCCCTTGAGGGCAGCGCAGAGCCCGACTTTATCTATGCCATATCGGTACAGGGCCACGGATCATATCCCACAGATTTTGACGACAGTGAGAGTGACGTTACCACGACCTACTCAAGTACCGATATAGAGGATATCCGTCCACAGATAGATTATTACGTTTCTCAGGTCAGAGAAATGGACGAGTTTATAGGTTCACTTACCGATAGACTTTCAAACTATGACGAGCCCACTGTGGTGGTATTCTACGGAGATCACCTGCCCGGTATAGCCCTCACAGAGGATATGCTTGAAACAGGCAGCTTGTATAAGACAGAATACGTGGTATGGTCAAATTTTGATATAGAAGCAGAGGACAGAGATCTGTGCACCTATCAGCTTGCCGCTCACGTTCAGAGCCTTATAGGCTGTTCCAGCGGTCAGATAACCAAGCTTCACCAGACCTACAAGGATACTCCCGAATATGGGGAATATCTGAAGGTCCTTGAATACGATATTATAGAGGGTGATATGCTGACCTACGGAGGAGAGAATCCCTTTGAGCCCGCCGAACTTAAATTCGGCGTTGAGGATATACTTGTAACCGACGCTACCTACGTAGATAAGGATCTCTACGTTACGGGAGTAAACTTTAATGAGCATTCGGCTGTATATATCAACGGTAACAGAAAGTCTACAGAATATATCAATTCAACCACCCTTGTCGTCAAAAACGCAAAGCTTGAGGAGGGTGACAAGATTACGGTTGCCCAGATGAGCTATCAGATGCCCTGGACGTATCTTTCCGAAACAGAAGAATATGAGTATTAAAAAAGGATTTCCGAGGAAATCCTTTTTTGTCGTTTAAGAACTTGCGTTATGGCGTGCGATGAATAAATGGTGTTTATTAAGCCATATAGCGCAGTATGGGTGCGGCGACTCGCCGCTTAGTTGCACTCTGCAGTGAGGGGACCCTTAAGCTCCTTGAGGTAGAAGAGTCTGCCGGGGAGGGTAGGGATAAAGGTGGATGTGATGTTCATATCGGGACCGTAGTGGAGGGTGGTAAGGAAGCTCATACCCTGCCAGCTCATTCCGCGACCGAGCATACCGTCTGCACCGCCGATAGCATAATCAGCCTGAAGGAAGAGTCCGGGGCCGATTGTATTAGCACGGCAAGGAACAAGTGTTGTTCTGGACTTAAAGGATGTGATAGCGTTCTGCTCGATGGTAAGGGGATGAAGCTTTGCGGCAATACGGTGTGTCTGCTTCTTCCACTCTTCTACAGAGTCGAACTCATCAGCAAACTGGGGCTCCCAGAAAGCGATGTGGCACATTCTGCCGATACCGTATACGAGAACAAGCTTTGCACCCTCAGCCTTAAGAGCTGCGATCTTTTCTGCGTATGTAGGAAGATTTTCCTTGGTAGCAAAGTTTCTCTGGCACTCGGGAACAGTGTACTTACCGAGCTTGTTGAAGAATGCAGCCTTCATGGAGTACTCAAAGGAAGCGGTGCTGGTGTTGGGAAGGGTGTTACCCTCGTCGTCAGACCACTCATCCATATTGAAGGTGTAAACGTGGTCGCAGGAAACCTTCCACTCACGAAGGAAGTATACTGCCCAGCGGTACATACCCATAGGACCTACGGGGAGGATCATAGCGCACTTTCTGGCTGCGTCTCTGGTCTCCTTGATCTGCATAG
>JAZRQH010000095.1:0-9907 GCA_045649645.1 Eubacteriales bacterium | reverse complement strand
TCCAACTATATTACCGACTCTGCAGCAGGCGGCACAGCACTCTCCTCGGGTTATAAGACCGAGAACGGTGCGGTAGCAGTTGCGACCGACCGTGAGACCCCCTATAAGACCGTACTTGAGTTAGCGGCTGAAAAGGGTATGAGTACAGGTATCGTGGTTACAAAGCAGGTAACCGATGCTACCCCTGCGGCGTATTCCTCACATGCATATGAAAGAGGTATCTTCGATGAGATAGCAGACCAGCAGACCGAGAAGATGATCTCGGGTGAGCTTGATCTCCTTATGGGTGGCGGAAGTCTCTATTTCGATGACGATTACTGTATCGAAAACGGTATCAACTACACCACCAAGAAGGCAGAGCTTTCTAACGTTCCCCTGCCTTTGCTTGGTCTCTATGACCTTGATGTTATGGACACCTATGACGAGTCCCTGCCCACACTCGAAGAGATGACAGACAGAGCTATCGAGCTTCTCTCCGAGGACGATAACGGCTTCTTCCTTATGGTCGAGGGCTCTCAGATAGACAGCTATAACCACGACAATAACCTTGACGGTGCTACACACGAGACCTATGAGTTCAACAAGGCTATAGCGGTTGCTCTTGAGTTTGCCGCAAAGAACCCCGATACCCTTATCCTCATCACCGCAGATCATGAAACCGGCGGTCTCTATATCCCCATGGATCCTACTCCCGATAACATTGTGAGCGGTGCTCAGTACACCTCCGGCGGTCATACCGAGCGTGCGGTTCCCGTTTATGCTCTGGGCGCAGGCGTTGAAAATGATCTTGAAGGAATCCTTGAAAACGTTGACCTCGCGGCTTACGTTGCATCTCTTCTCGGTGAAGAGGACTTCGGTAAGAAGAGCGTTCATCATAAACTTATAGATGAAACGAACAAGTCTGTTATAACCGATGCAAACAGCTTTGCATCTGATACCGATGGCGGTTTCAAGGTAAGCTATGATGATCAAAACAAGGATCTTAAGATCGATCTTGACAAGCTTACCAATATCACCTCAAACATAAAGAATATAAGAGTGGTTCACGTTGAAATCACCAACACAGGCGACAAGAGAGTTCCTGTCCCTACACTTACCGTTGAGACCCTTGACGGTGCAACAGAGGACTCTATACCTCATCACGAGTATATCTCCCCCGGCGAAAGTATTACCATGGCATACGTTATCCACCACGCCTTTTGGTATGACAATGCGATAGATGATTTTGCCGCATTGTGGCTGGGCTACGGAAACAGTGCATCCGCCGAGTTTGAAATAGGTAATATCTACCTTACCGACAGACCCGTAGAATATTAAAAAACTAACCCCTTCGGTTTTCACCGAAGGGGTTTATTACTTGCTGTCACTCAGCAATAATTATATAGCTGTATATCTCCTGCTCGCCGTTGATGGTATATATCTCGGTATCGGGAGATTTTTCTTCTATGCGCTTCTTTATCTCCTCGGTCTCGGCGGGATCTGAATCCTTACCGTATACGAGGATACATATAGGATGATCGGTAAAGTCCATACGCTCCACAAGAGAAAGGGTAGCGTCTCTTCTTTCCTTCTCGCAGGAAAGGATATCCTTGCCTACAAAGCCGATATAGTCGCCTGCAGTAACCTTGACGTCCTGCATATCAGCATCTCTTACACAACGGGAGATCTCGGCTGTGACAACGCCCTCCATACAGAAGTTAAGATCCTCAACGATAGCGTCGGTGTCACCGGAAGAAGTATCAAGCATCGAAAGTGCGGCATAGCCGTCACCGACGGTCTTACTCTCTATAACACGTATATCTGATTCCTTATACATACCCGCAGCCTGCTTTGCCGCAAGGATGACGTTAGAGTTATTGGGGAATACGAATATAGTATCGGCATTACAGTCGTCGAAGGCTCTTAAGAAATCCTCTGCCGAGGGGTTCATAGACTGACCGCCGTCAACGATGATATCGGCACCTACCTCACGGAAGGTCTGCTGTATACCCGCACCGCAGGCAGCCACCACAACTCCGTACTGCTTACGGGTCTCGGGTGAGGGCTTAGCCTTAAGACCGCTGTCGATAGTGTTATTATGCTGAAGAGACATATTCTCTATCTTGAGCTTTAAGAACTCGCCGTACTGCTGACAGAAGCTGAGCGCCTTATCGGGAGTCATGGTATGAACGTGTACCTTTAAGATACTGCCTGTCTTGACGGCAGCCACCGAGTCACCTATAGAGGTGAGATAGTCGGTCACGGTCTTGACGTTGAATGCGGCGATATCGGTCTTGGCATTCTGAAGTCTTACCAGAAGCTCGGTACAGTAACCGAACTCAAGCACACTGTCCTCGGTAAAGAGGTCGGGATTTATTGCATTCTCCGCCGCCTGGGTCAGAGGAATATCACTTCCCTCCTCGCCGTCGATGAGCATTCTTCTCATACCGCGGAGTATATATATAAGTCCTGCACCGCCCGAGTCAACAACGCCTGCCTTCTTGAGCATGGGCAGTCTTTCGGGAGTACGTCCGAGAGATCTCTTTGCCTCGTCTACCACAAGGGTAAAGAAGCCCTCTACCGTTCTGCTGTTATGCTCGCAGGCATAGTCTACAGCCTCTCTTGCAACGGTAAGTATAGTTCCCTCGGTGGGCTTCATAACAGCGCCGTAGGCATGCTTAACACCCTGCTGAAGCGCTCTCTTGAAGTCGGCCACGTCGGCTGCGTCAACACCCTCAAGTCCTGCCGCTATACCGTCAAAGAACTGGGACAGGATAACGCCGGAGTTTCCTCTTGCGGAAAGCAGCATTCCGTCTGCAGCCTTACGGGAAACAACTGCGATAGACTCGTTTTCCTCCTTTGCGGCTTCAACACCGCCCATAAAGGTGAGGAACATATTGTCACCGGTATCTCCGTCTGGTATGGGGAATACGTTAAGGTTGTTGATCTCCTCTATATGCTTGTGGAGTCTCAAAGCACCTCTGTGAAGCATCTTTGAGTATATAACTCCGTCGATCTTCTGTGGTATTGTCATTCTGATCTCCTTATCTTACGCTTCCGAGGAAGAAAAGAGCGATGGTACCGGGACCGGAATGAGCTCCGATAACCGGACCTGTATATACTACCTTATCAACGGTAGCACCGTACTCGTTTTTAAGCATCTCCTTAAGAGTTTCTACATCTGCATCGCAGTCAGCATGGCAGATGAATATGGGACCGTCCTTGTCGATTACCGTCTCGCCGAACTTATCAGCCAGACCCTTGAGAGCAGCCTTACGACCTCTTGCCTTAAATACGTTTACAAGGTGACCCTCGTTGTCAACGTGCATAACAGGCTTGATGCCCAGAACTCCGCCCACGAAAGCAGCGGCAGGGCTTACACGTCCGCCTCTCTTGAGATATACCAGATCGTCCACGGTGAACCAATGGCAAAGGTTGAGCTTGTTGTCCTCAAGGTACTTTGCCACCTCGTCAAGGCTGCAACCCTCATCACGCTTCTTTGTCGCAAGGTATACTAAAAGACCCTGACCGGCAGAAGCTGCAAGCGTGTCAACACATACTACCCTGTTATCGGGATATGTATCCGCAAGCTGCTTAGCTGCGATGGCAGCGGAATTGCAGGTAGTGGAAAGGCCGGTGGAGAATCCGATGTAGAGGATATCCTTACCCTCCTTAAGATCCCCTTCAAAGGCACGTTTGAAGCTCTCTGTATTGACAGCCGCGGTCTTGGCAACCGCGCCCTCTCTCATTTTGTTATAAAAAGCCACGGGCTCAACTTCATCATTCAAACGTACCTTACCCTCATCCTCAAAGGTGAGACTAAGACTGACATGCTTAACGTTCCATTCCTTAAGGCTGGGCAAGTCGATGTCACATGCCGAATCGGTGTAGATAATATACTCGGTCATCTTTAGATTCCTCCGTCTATATACTATATATTTTTACTATATTATAATATTATAATACCTTATTTCGCCCAAATAGTCACGAAACTATTGTATATACCGTCTATACAACCAAAAAACCCGTAGTAGAGTCCCGCAAAAATCTCTCTACCCACAGTAGAATCCCTTGTAAATACTACTTGCAATTGGTATGAAAGTATGCTATAATAGGGGTAATAACAGTGATTTTGAAAGTAACCGATTTTCAAGCGGTAGACCTATTCTATTTTCGGTGGTGATGATTATCAAAGACTTAAAGCCTATTGTGGCAAAAAACATAGCCGAGCTTCGCCGTGCAAACGACATCACTCAGGCAGAGCTGGCAGAAAAGCTGAACTATTCGGATAAAGCTGTTTCCAAGTGGGAAAGAGGAGAATCTATCCCTGACGTGACTGTACTCAGCGAGATTGCAGATATCTTTGACGTAACGGTAGACTACCTTATATCCGAGGAAAGAACTCCGCCCTCAGAGCTTGTGGAAAGCGATATAAAGACCCTTACCAAGAACAGAGTTATCATTACTGTAATGTCGCTGTTTCTGGTGCTTCTGGTATCCACCTTTGCCTACGTTATAATGAATATGGCAATGGGCTTCAGATACTGGCATTTTCTCTGCTTCCTGTACGCACTGCCCATATGTGCAGTCATACTCATCGTGTTCAACACCATGTGGTTCAACACAAGATTCAACTTTATATACATTTCCCTTCTTATGTGGTCGCTTCTGGCAGCCCTCATACTCACATTCTTATCCTGCGATGTCAATATACTGTTGCTGGCTGTGGTGGGTATACCCGGACAGATAATAATCATAATGTGGTCACAGCTTAAGTTCACAAGCAAGAAGCTGGTAAGTAAGCTGAAGGGCAAGAAGAAAGCTATTAACGAATAATAAAAATAACGACTGTACAGTCGTTATTTTTTGTTATTCATCATTACGGTCAGCACATCTGACCCTGTAACTGAGCTCCGCCGAGAATATGGAAATGAAGATGCTTTACAGTCTGGCAGGCATCGTCACCGCAGTTGGAAACAACTCGGTAGCCATTTACTATTCCTGCTTCCTTTGCTATCTCGGGGATCTTGGTAAAGATATGAGCCACGACGTCGGAGTTGTCTGCGCTTACATCATCCATAGATGCCATATGAGCTTTAGGAATGACCAGTATATGCACGGGGGCCTGGGGCGCAATATCATAGAAGGCGAATATCTTATCGTCCTCATAAGCCTTTTTAGAGGGGATAGAGCCCTCGATTATTTTACAGAATAAGCAATCCATAATTATATCTCCTTAAGTTTTGATATCTATATAATAACATAGAAAAAAGACTTTGTCAAACGACAAAGTCTTTTTCTATGTTATGATCTTACTTCTTTTTCTTGATAATAATTACCACAACAACCGCTGCAACTACTACAACTGCTGCTACGATACCGATGATAAGACCAATGTTGGAACCGCCCTCACCTGTAGTGGTGGTGTCCTCGTCATCATCACCGTATCTTACGGTATCCTTCTTTGTGGTGTCCTCTTCCTCTTCTTCGGTGTCTGCGGTGGTGGTCTCGGGAGCTTCAGTAGTGGTCTCCTCGGTAGCTACCGTAGTAGTCTCGGGAGCATAGCCTGTAGCGTCACCCATAGCGAGCTTAAGACCGTAGGAACGCAGAGCTGATGTACCGGAGCCCCAACCCTGACCGTCAGCGTGTACAAGGGGTACGGATACGTTTCTGGAAAGTGTGAAGATCTCGCCCTCGGGAGTCTCATCAGAGCTGGAAGCGAATACCTTAACGTCCTCGCCCATAATAGCGCGGTCCATGTACATAATACCTACGTTGCTGATTGCGCCTGCAGTGGTGATCTCCTCAGCGGTGAGCTGAACGTCACCCATGGAAGCTACCATAGTATCCTCAATGATGGTGTCCCAGGGAATCATGCACTCGAGAGCCCAACCTGTAGTTGTGGTCTTAGCAGCACCAGTTACTGTATCGGTGATATCAGCATCGTTTACGTGAGAACGGTAAACCTTGAACGCACCGCCCTCAAGAAGGCTCATGCAGTACCAAGCGGTGAAGTCCTCGTTAGATACCATACCTGCATCGAAGCAAGCTGCAACGGGGTCGATACCGATAACAAGAACGTCGCCGTCATATCCGTACTCGTTCATGCCGGAGTCATCAGGCTCGCCCTCGCCCTTGGAGAGAACCATGGTGGGATCTGCGATGTCAGCAGCAACGTAGAGACCGTTTGTGTCCCAAGCAAAGTATACGTTACCTGTGATGATACAACGGCTGGAAGAAGCCCAAAGGGTAGGCATATTGGTGTAGTCAATAACCTTAGCATCAGACCAACCCTCGCCTGTGGAGATATTGCCGTCGATAGTGGGTGTGTTGTTCTTAGCTACAAGAGAACCAACCTCGTTGTTTTCAGCATAGAGGTAGGTGGTAAGTGCGCTCTCGTCGTAAGCAAGAACTGTTACAGATGAAAGTACGAGCATAACTGCGATGAGCATGCATACGATCGTCTTCTTCATAGTTTGTTTCCTCCGTGAATTTGATTCGAAATTTAACTTCCTATATTATATCATCTTTATGTAAAATATACAAGTCCTAAAATTGAATTTTTATAAATAAAGACGGCCCGGAGTTACCTCCAAGCCGTCTCTGGATTTAGTTATTATTAGCCGTTAAGACCTCTGAAGTCATCAAAGCCCTTGAACATTACTGTAGCCTGTGCTCTGGTAGCTGTACCGTTAGGATCAAGATATGTCTTGCCTTCCTTGGAGGTACCGGAGATAAGGCCTGCTGCAACTGCCCATTCCATAGGAGTCTTAGCCCAGTCTGCAACCTTAGCTACGTCAGGGAATACGGTGAGGTCTTCTCTGCCCTCAACGTTGATGCCGTTCTTCTCGGAATATACGTAGAAGAATCTTGCAACCTGTGCTCTGGTTACGTTGTTGTTAGGACCGAACTTTGTTGCGGAAAGACCGCTGGTAATGCCCTGCTCTACAGCCCAGCATACAACCTCGTTGTACCAGTGAGCTACCTTAACGTCCTCAAAGCCTGCATCAGTCTCGTCATACTGTGTGAGATCAACGCCGTCAAGCTTAGCAAGGAGAGTAAGGAACTGTGCTCTGGTAAGGTTGCCGTTGGGAACAAAGGTATTCTCGGTCATACCGGAAGCATAGCCGCGCTTTACGCAGTATGCAACGGATGCTGCAAACCAGTGATTGTCCTTAACATCGTCAAAAGGATTTACGTAAATCTTGTAATCGGTCTCACGGGTCTCGATAACCTCGCCGCACTCTGCACAAGCAAGTGCCTCAACACCCTTTTCAAAGTATTCGGGCTCTTTTACAAGTGTCCAGCTCTCAACGGGAGTATGAGCGCCGTTAGCCGCAACTGCCTCGGTAAGTACAACCTCACCGCAGAGAGTACAGAACTTAGCCTGCTCGCCGTCTTCGGTACATGTAGCTGCCTTTGTAGCAACCCACTTATTGCCGGTTACGTCCTCGTGAGTGTGAGGAGGATCAAGGGGAAGAAGCTCGGTGTAGTCCTCATTCCACTTGGTGGACATTGCGTAGCCGTCGAACTCAACTGCAGACTCGCCGCAGATAGAGTTGATAACGAAGGAGGACGCGGAGAGACTCTCAGCGGAGTTCTCGGGATTAGCAACGATAGGGCTGTATGCTGCTATAACGAAGTTGTAGATAGCATCGCCGGACTGGCTGTTTACAACGTCGCCCATACCGAAGTAGTTAGCATCCATATCCCAGTCTACGTTGAAGCATGCTGTAAGAGATGTGTTACCTGTGCTCTCGTCATACTCGTAGTAGAGCTCAAAGTTGATAGGATCGCCCATCTTGATCGGGAGATCGAGACGAACATACTTGTCTGTCCAGTGGTTACCGCCACTTCTTACAGACCAGAATACGATATCGTAGTAGCCGTCGTTATCAGCACCGATGGGTGTGCCGTTAAGAGGCAGATAATCCATAAGAGTAAAGGAAACGGTATGCTCCTTGAGAATATCCGTCTGAAGGGGTGCGCCCCAGATGTTACCGTAACGGTAAACCTCATCGGCACGGATACCGCCATAGTACTCAGGGCTGTTCTTGGTTGCATTACCTGCTGCGTACTCGGTAGCATAGTTGTACTTGTCATATGCGTTAGTAAGAGCGAAGCTGAGAGTTTCGGGATACTGATCGGGGAAGTTCTCGTTGAGAGCAACGGGGGTAACGGTTGCGCTGAAGCCGTTAAGAGAGGTCTTGTTCTTGTTGATAGCCTTGGTTACGGTGTTGTAGGAAGCGTTAAGACCGGTCATGAGGGAGTAATCCTTAACAAGGATAGAACCGTCCTCGCCTATCTCAGCGTCAACCATGGGCTCATCCTCGCCTACAACAGCGGTCATACCGTTGGTAGCGGTGATTTCCCAATCCTCATATACGTTGTCAACACCTGTGAACGCGTAGCCCTTGGACTCAACGTAGTCACATCTTATACAGTCGCGGGACTTGGTACCTGCTGCATCGGGAGTAGCAACCTGGGATACGTACCAGTCATCCATATTGTGACCAAGCTCGTTTACCCAAACGTCGGTGTGGTGATCACATCTGGAGCAGTCCTTAACAGCTCTACCCTTCTTGGTACATGTAGGATCGTAGGACTTCTCTTCGTCGAGGATCATATCATGGCCGAGAGCCGCGATACGCTCGGAGTATACGTTACCGCAACCGCAACGGAATACCTTTGCACCGTCCTCGGTACAGGTAGCGTCGATAGTCTCGGTGTCATATTCGTGCTCATGGCCTACGGGGAATACTTCGCCGTTCCACTGTGCTGCGGGAATGGTGTTGATGTAAGAAACAGTGTAATCACAAGCGTGGTCGGGGAGGTACTGGTCCTTGATGGAAACCGCACCTACGGTGAGGTAACCCTCGCCTGCGCTCTTAAGACCTGTGAGGTCAACGTCATTTCTCGCATAGGTCATGGAGTTGAGGTATCTCTCGGTCTTGGTAGCATAGTCCTCGTTTGTAAGTGCGGGATGGCTGGTACCGTCAACAAGCGCATCGGGATAGAAGCCGATAACGGGAGTGTTGATGTCGTCGCCTTCGCCTCTCTTACCCTTGTAGTAGTCTGTACCGTTAACGTTAACGATGTAACCGTGGGTTTCATCAGCTCTTACGTTAACAACGAGACCGTAGGTAAGGTCGATCTCCATGTATCTGGAGGAGATACCGGAGGAGTCACCCAGAGCGGTCTGGGGATTGTTTCTTGCGGTAAAGGACCAGCGGTAGCCGGGGTGGCCGTCGTTCTGGTTGATGTAGGAACCGTCGTAGTAAACGATGTTTACGTTGGAAGCGGTCTTGGAGCCGTCATACTCGCCGAAGCTGTTGGAAACGGAGATGTAGAGAGCCTGACCGTTGGTGGTATCTGCCTTGGAAGCAGGAACACCGGGAGTAGCGCCCTCGGTTATGGGGATAAGGTGACGAAGGCCGTTTGCGTACGCCTTAACTGCGTCGGAAAGACCTGTGTCGTAGCTCTTGGATGCTTCGTTGAAGCCTGCAAGCTCAGTGATGGGATCCTCACTCCAAAGAACACAAAGGCTGTTAGAGGAGTTATTGGAGTCGATGGTGAAATCGAACTGATCGGGCTCGATAACTACGGTAAGACCGTCCAGAGGAGTGGTCTTCTTGGAGGTGACAGCGGAAGCACCGTATGCACCTGCAAACTCAGCGTAGGTCGCTGTGTGAACGGACACGCCGCCCTGTTCGTTTTCTGCGAATGTGAAGCCGTCGGTCTTGATCTTGTAATCATTGCTCTTGGGAGCGATGATTGCATGAGTGGATGCCGAATACTTACCTGCCATGGTGTTCCAGTTGGTAAGCTCGGGAGTCTCTGCAGATGCGAAGATGCCCATGGGAACGATCATCGCGCATACAAGAAGAACCGAAAGAACTCTCTTGAAGTTTTTCATGTTTTTCCTCCT
>JAZRQH010000094.1:0-1696 GCA_045649645.1 Eubacteriales bacterium | reverse complement strand
TAGAAGTCAATATCAAGTATCTCCTTTGCAAAGGTGTATACACCGAACTCTGTACCGTCGTAGTTGTTCTTGTCGTACTTACCTGCAATAACTACAAAGTTACCCTGAACAGTGATCTCAAAGGACTCGCCTGCTTCGCCGTCACGGTCTACGGTAACAAGACCCATAGTCTCACGGTTGGTGGGACCGACAAGGATCTCGGGACCTGCGGGATCGTTTTTATCGTCGGTTACTGTGAGGCTGAAGCCTGTGGTGGTTTCGATATAACCCTGAAGCTTCTTTGCGGCAGCATAGCCCTGGTTTTCACCGTGGTATACGTAGGGGTTCTCTGCACCGTAAACGATGGTGTAGCTCTCGATAGGATTGCCGTTGATGGTAAGACCTGTAACTGCGGGCATATCCTTCTCGGTAAACTTAAGGTACATGGTGATGATCTGCGCAGCCTGTGCTCTGGTAGCGGTGCCCCAAGGATCAACGATGATCTCCTTGCCCTCTACACCTGTACCTGCAATGATAGAGTTCTGCATAGCCCACTTCATAGGCTCTATAGCATACTCTCTGATCTTAGACGCATCATAAGTCTTGTCGAACTTGTAAGTATCGGTGATAGATGTATCAGCACCGAACTTGGCTGCGGTGTTGTAGAAAAGTGTAACCATCTGCTCACGGGTGATGGGATCGTTTACACCGAAGCGGTCTGCTGACATACCGCTACTGATTCCGTTATCGTACGCCCACTGTACGTAGGGAGCGAACCAGTGGCTTGCCTTAACGTCGGTAAAGGGCATGCCGGTATATTCGCCTACCTCAGCACCTACCATGTTTGCAAGAGTTGTCATAAACATGGCTCTTGTCATCTTGCCGTTAGGAACGAAGGTATCGGGAGTCATACCGTTGAAAATTCCCTTTTCTACTGTTGTTTTTACTGCATCGTAATACCAATGGCTTTCCTTTACGTCCTTAAAGGGGTTGTTCCAATCGGCGGACACACCTATTGCCATAGAACAAAGCAGTATTACTGCAATAAGGGAAATAAGTAATCTTTTCATATTTCTTTTCCTTTCGGGATATTTTGTAGATATTGTACCAAATTATCATCTGTCGGTCAATATTCTTATGAAATATTAATCAAAATTTCAAAAATATCTTAATATATTCAAAAGTCCGCAGAAGCGGACTTTTGAATATATTTATCACCAAGCGATAGGAGACTTTGCGGGATCAAAGTTAATATCTCTGCCGTTCTCGGACCAGTGGAAATTAAATTCCTTTGCCTCGTTGTAGAACTCGGTAGCGAGAGCTTCATACTCTTCTCTCTGGGCAGCTGTACCCTTCTCGTATGTCTGGGTATGGAGTGCATCGAGATACATATAGGTCCAGGAGGAGCGGGATTCACGGATACGTCTCTGTTGAGTCTCGTTTTCGCAGAGAGCCTCTGCTGCATCCCACATAGCCTCGATCTTAGCTGCGTTGGCAAGAACGTCAGCGTTTGAGATTACACTTGAGGGAGGAATGTTATAGCTGAAGCAGTTCTTGTCAGAGAGCTCTTCTGTCAGCGCAATATACTCGTTGATATACTTACCGCCGGGGCCGTAGTATACGTTGAGAAAGTCTGCGATCTTGCCACGGTAGGTTGCCTCGTCCATTGTGGGATCCCACTGAAGCTCGGCAAGGATATATGCCTTAAGGCGATCGA
>JAZRQH010000093.1:0-5230 GCA_045649645.1 Eubacteriales bacterium | reverse complement strand
TAATGACAACAAGATAGGCAAAATCAGAATCAAACAGATAAACCGTGATAAGCAATCGGATGTCGAGGAATTTGTTAATAGTTGTACAGGCAGTAGCAGTAATCTTATACACAGATTTTCATTTCTAACAGATATCAATTTTGAAAAAGAACACACACATACCATAAAATCTCCTCAATATACTTTTCGTAAAGTTCAAAAGGTAAGAGATCAATTTGAACATTGGTTGATCGATCATTATGTTGACGGAAAGATGACACGGTGTATAAATCATTTCTGCGCTACTGTTAATTGCCCTAAATCCAAAGCGAATTTTTATGAACTGTTAGAGCATGCGGTTAATTTGAAGCCTATTTCCGGTAAAAAATAAAAGCCCTACAGGACAAAATCCCGTAGGGCAGAAACAACGGTATCACCTTAAATGATACCGTTGTTTTGACATATTGACTTAATTAGCTAAATATTTGGAAATGGCAAAGCCCCCAAGATAGAAGACTTCTTGGGGACTTTGTTTAAGTTTTGTATGGTGGGCCATCAAGGACTCGAACCTTGGACCTACCGGTTATGAGCCGGGTGCTCTAACCAACTGAGCTAATGGCCCGAAATATGCTGTGCTATTTCGCGTACAAAGCATTATAGCACAGCACCTTTCATTTGTCAATAACTTTTTTAAGATAATTTTTCGAGAATCGTCCTACGGATATAGTCATAATCCGCATACTCTACCGAGCAGAGCTTGTCACGGTCGATGATCTTCTGGTCAACAAAGAACTCTCTGGGATCCTTGGTGAAGATGACCTTATCGTAAAACTCCTTTACGGCATCTGCACCAAGCTTCTTTTTGTATTCGTTGAGAAGCACACAGAGGTCGCAGGCACGCTTAAGGATCTTGTAACGAAGAGACAACAGGGGTCTTGTGTCCTTGCCGGGATAAACAAAGCACAGGTCGCCCGCAGGCCAGTTGAAGTATCTGATATCCTCGGTGGGGTGATCCGTCCATACGGTATAGTTCCAACGCAGGAAGCCGCTCATCTCAAAATACGAGGTAAGCACACCCAGGAAAAGTCCCTCGCAGAGATCGTTTTTGACCATTACGTTGGGATGGGGGGGATTGTTACAAACGTACCATGTGAATCGGCTGTCCGGCATAGTTGCCTTGTACTCGAGTATCTTGTCAAACTCGGTGGAAAGGGAGAGAAGTGAAGGAACGTAGTCCACAACGGTATCACGGAATTCGGGAATAAACTCGCTGTGGTTGATAGCCGCCTTGAATACAAATTTGGGAGCTATCTCCTTGATATGCTCTGTTATACGGCGGTATGCTTCGGTGTCGTGGGGCTCGTCCGCTACTATACGCACGCGGTCCATCTGCTCTGTTTCCACAAAGTAGTCGTGCACCGCCTTGATATAAGCGTCAACGTCCTTGCCGTCGGTAATATACTTATAAACACCCTCGTCTATATCAAAGTATCTCAGCTTGAGACCGTCGGGATGGTCGGGGGTGATGGAATCAAAACCGCCCCAGTAATCGCACCAGATGTTTACAAGTCCATAAAGGGATATTTCACCGTCGATATTATACTCGGCGCAGAGGTCGATATATCTCTGAGCATCCGAGAAATCGTATGTAAAGGATCCGTTTTCCTTATATATCTTCGCAATAGAATACTCGTAAAGATTGGCCTCGTTACGCTGTTCGAGATGACACCACTGACCGCTCCAGGGAGTGTCCGACATAATAAGGGTAACCGTCTTCTGACCAAGCTCGGACATGGAGTAGAGATAGTTGTCCATTATCTCAAAATGCTCGTCGCTCCAAGGCTCAACGTTATATTTTCTTGCCAGATTGCAGTTATGCTGCCAAAGATCAAGGAAAAATTCTCTCTCGCCGGGGTTGGGAAGCATATAATCGTATACCTCAAGGGTTACCGTGGTCTCGCCTATCTTTTCTTCGGCAGAAAACATATCCGAAAGATAGAACTCAAGACCTATATCATACTTTCCCGCCTCGGCAAAGCTGTCTGCAGAGACCTCGGCATAGATAGCTGCGACCTTGCCGCCCTCGTACTCCTTTACGGGGCTGTTTTCAAGAATATCCGCCTTGTGCAGTCTGTCGTCGTCGGGGATAAGGCTCTCGATATAAAGCTTAGTGAAAAGCTCGCTCTTTGTTGCCACTCTGAGCGTCTTTTTTCTCTTTTGGGCAAAGTAGGGAGCGTTGCCCACGTTAAGAGTAAAGCCCTCGTCAAGAGAAAGTATTATCTGAAAAGCCGCCGTGTCGTTTCGGGCACAGGAAAGAGCTATGGTCCTGTCGTATTCGTCGATCATCTTGGGATTGCATCCGTGATAGAGCCCGTCCACCAATTTGAACGTCTCAGGTTTTATTCCGTATCTGAAATTCATATCGCATACCTCACAATCGTGTTACCTATATTATACACTTATTTATAGAATTACACAATATGTAAAATTAAGGTTTACAAAATTATTTTTTTGTGCTATAATGGATGCTGTATAATTATCTCTAAGGAAGTGACTGTATGGGAAAACATAACAGAAACCCAAAATCATATATAGCACCTCTGGTAGCGGTCTCGCTGCTTGCCGTTATTTGTATGGCAATATTCACTGCACTGACACTGCTTACCGATACACATCCCGCCAAGTTAGGGGCGGTAACGGTGGTAGTTTATCTCGTCATCTGTACTGTTGGCATCGTGGCATATTTCCTTATCGGAAGAAGAGTTCAGCGCTTCCACGCAGTGGATGACAGCGCATCCGACCTTGAATGCAATCTTACCCTGAATTTCTTATCCGAGCTGTATATGCCCGTTGCTCTCGTAAATGCTCAGAACAAGATTATCTGGTATAACCAGAGCTTTGCGGACAAGGCGTCGGTAAGAGGTCATCTCTACGGTAAGAGCTTTGCGGACTTCTGCCCCACGGCAAAGGAACAGCTCTTAGCCAACGAAAGCCCAAAGGGTATGACGGTAGAGGCGTTTGGCGCGTACTATAACGTAAAGGCGTATAACCTTCCCTTTGACGGAGAGAATATGGTGCTGACCGCTTGGAACGACTGTACCGAGCTGGTTGTAGCCAACAAAAAGATCGAGGATGAAAATCCGCTCATCGCGTTTATCGTTATAGATAACCTGGAAGACCTTATGCAGTACGCTCAGGAGAGCTACCGCTCGGCTTCTGCCCGCGTTGAGGAGATACTTCGCTCCTGGGCTGACTCTATAGACGGTATCTTCCGTGAGTACGAAAGAGACAAGTTTATCCTTGTTTTCCAGGCACGGCATCTGGCACAGTTCGTTGCTACAAAGTTCGACATCCTGGACAAGATAAGAGACGTGCGTGTAGGTGCAAGCAACCTGCCCGTTACCCTGTCCATAGGTATCTCCACCCTTGACGGCGACCTTGCCGACAAGGAAAGAAATTCCCGCAGCGCCCTTGATACCGCACTCCAGCGCGGCGGTGACCAGGTGGTACTCAAGACGGCTGACGGAACCGAGTTCTACGGCGGAAAGGTGCAGACCGCAAACCGCAGAAGCAAGGTAAGAGCAAGAGTTGTGGCAGAGGAATTGAGCCACCAGATGGCACAGGCGGAAAACGTGCTCATCATGGCGCACGCTTATCCCGACTACGACGCTATCGGCGCTTCGGTGGGTATTGCAAGACTGGCAGAATATTGCGGAACACCCTTTAATATCATTACCAACTTTACGTCAAGCGATTTCAGAAAGTGCTTCGCCAAGCTTTCGGGCTATGCGAACAGCGAGGTCTTTGTAGACGTTCCCACAGCCAAGGGACTTTTGAAGGAAAACACCCTTATGGTCATAGTGGACGTAAACAACCCCACCCAGTTCGAGTCCCCCGGACTTGCGGACGCGGCAAAGAACCTTTGCATCATCGACCATCACCGCAAGGCGGCTCAGTTTGGTTATGAGCCTAAGATAACGTATATCGAGCCTGCCGCATCCTCCACCTCCGAGATGGTGGCTGAAATGCTGGAGCACGTGCTTGCTCCCGGGTTACTTACCAAGGATATAGCAGACATATTGCTTGCAGGTATTATGCTTGACACCAAGCAGTTCTCCCGTAACACCGGAGCCCGTACCTTCGGCGCGGCGCTCTATCTGCGTAACGAGGGAGCAAACCCCTCATCCGCAGGCGAGCTTTTCTATACCGAGCTCAATTCGCTTACAAGCGAGGCAGACTATGAAAGCAATGTAGTCATATACCGCTCATCCATCGCCATTGCTCAGAACAGCGGTGCTGCAGCAAGCGAAGCGATTGGCAGGGTAGCGGCGGCAAAGGCGGCGGACAAGCTGCTGAACGTAATCGGCGTTGAGGCATCATTTGTGGTTTGCCATACACAGGATACGGTACACATCTCTGCACGAAGCAACGGCAGAATAAATGTCCAGCTTATCGTCGAAAAGCTGGGAGGCGGCGGCCACTTTGATTCAGCGGCTACCCGTCTTACGGGCATTACCCTTCAGGATGCATTGACAAAGCTTAAAAAAGCAATCGACGAATATATGAGTGAAAACAAAGAGGAGAAATAAAAATGAAGGTTATACTTACTAAGGACGTAAAAGCACAGGGAAAGGCGGGTCAGATAATCAACGTGTCCGACGGATATGCCCGCAATTTCCTTTTCCCCAAGGGTCTGGCTATCGAGGCAGACGCTAAGGCTATGAACGAGATAAAGAACAAGGAAGCATCCGAGAAGCATAAGATCGAGGTTGAGACCAATGCTGCTAAGGCAACTGCAGAAAAGCTTACCTCGGTACAGGTCAAGATCAAGTGCCAGTCGGGCGGTGACGGCAGACTCTACGGCTCTGTTACAACAAAGGACATTGCAGAGGAGCTGAAGAAGCAGCACGGCATCGAGATCGACAAGCGTAAGATCCAGATGGATGCTATCAAGGCTTACGGCAGCTATACCGCAGACGTTAAGCTCTACAACGGTATCGTTGGCAAGGTAAGCATCCTTGTTTGCGAATGATAATAATTATTAAGGAGATTTCTGCCTCGCAGAAATCCACCTTTAATTACGCATTACGAATTACGAATTACGAATTCAATTAAAGGAACTTTAATTATGCCTGAACTTACAGACGAACTGGGCAGACGCCTGCCCTTTTCCCTTGAAGCCGAGCAATCGGTGCTGGGTTCGATACTCATAGATCCGGAGTGCTTTTCTACACTCCCCGAGCTTGTTTCC
>JAZRQH010000092.1:0-2156 GCA_045649645.1 Eubacteriales bacterium | reverse complement strand
CTATGGAGTGTATCATATCGGCATGAAATTCGCGGTGCTTTTTTTCCGCCTTCTGTGCCTTTTCGGTTATAAATATAAATATCTTACGTCTGTCCTCAAGACCGTTCTCGCGGCGCAGATAGCCCTTGTTAACAAGGGTATTTACTGCAACCGAGGTAGCGCCTGCGCTGAGGTTGAGTCTCTTTGCGATATTCTTCATGGTACTCTCCCCGCACTGTGCAAGCTCCGCTACCGCCTCAATGATATGGACCTCGTTTACCGAAATGTCGGGCTCGTCTATGGAGTGTTCCTCCAGGGCTAATATCTTATTGAATATCCGTACGAAGAAGTCGTTTATTATCTCTCTGTTGTCAGGCATCTGTTACTCCTTGTCTATCCTGTGTCGCTGGATCTTCTGAGTCGTGGTCTTGGGGAATGGGATCTTACGGATCTCTACTCCTCTTATCTGCTTAAAGGATGCTATACGCTTATTAAGCTCGGCTACTGCCTTTTTGAAATAGTCCTCCACCTCATACTCACCTCGGATACCCACAGCCTCTAAACCTTCGTAATCGGGGTATATGATAGCGGTAACGTTGACGGTATCGTCTACTCCCCCGCGTCTGCCCACAACGGTGCATTCCTTGATAAGCTCTACTCTCTCAAGGTATTCCTCGATCTCCTCGGGAAATACGTTCTTACCGTTGTTGAGAACGATAACGTTCTTTTTTCTGCCTGTGATATAGAGGTAGTTATCCTTATCCATATAACCGCAGTCGCCTGTTCTGAACCAACCGCGAGAGTCGAGGACTTCGGCGGTTGCCTCCTCATTCTTATAGTAACCGAGCATAATGCTGTCGCCCTTGACTATGATCTCACCTGCCTCGTCACGGGGGTCATCACGGTCGATATAGCACTGAAGATTGGGAAGCACAAGACCGCAGCTATGGAGCCTAACGTGCTCAAAGGGAGCTACTGCGATTACGGGAGAACACTCGGTGATTCCGTAACCCTCAGCTATGGTTATACCAAAGGATGCGAATTTTTCTACCATCTCGGGGTTCAGGGGTGCTCCGCCGCAAACTATACGGTCAAGTCTGCCGCCGAAAGCTTCGGTTATCTGCGAGAAAAACGTCTTTCTTAGGTCTATACCCACACGGCGAAGAACCTTGTCGGTCTTAATAAGACCGTTCACCGTCTTTTCCATTCCCTTTTTGCGGACACCGTCCATTATCTTCTTGTAAACGGTATTTACAAAGAGAGGAACGAGGGCGATTATGGTCGGCTGGAAATACTTGAAGTCACGGGTAGTGTTCTTGATATTGTCGTTTATACAAACGGTAGCACCCACCGCAAAGGCAGCAAGTATGCCCGCGGTCATCTCGTAGGTGTGGTGAAGAGGCAGAACGGATACCAGTACGTCGTTTGAGTCTACACGTACTATCTTAAGAGCCTCGGTCACGTTTGTAATAATGTTCTTCTGAGAGAGCATAACACCCTTAGAGGTACCGGTGGTACCGGAGGTAAAGAGTATAACGCTCATCTTTTCTACGTCCTGCTTACGGGTGACATTGGGAAGTCCCTTCTCCATAACCAGAGAGTGCCCCCATCTGACAATATCCTTAAAGGGCATATGGAGACCGTCTGGAGCAACGGCAAGTTCGTCCGCTATAGGCTCGGGAGCGCCGGAATCTATGCAGATATAGCACTTTACCTTGGGCATCTCTGCCTCATGTCCCTCAAAGACACCTCTGTACTTTTCGGTATATACAACGCTTTCGCAATCAGCAAAATTGACGAAGTTTCTTATCTGATCCTCGGCAAGCTCCTTATCCATAGGAACCGCAACTCCGCCGAAAATGATCGCTGCAAAGTAGGAAGCCAGCCATTCGTAGCACTTTTCACCTATAATAGCGGTATGACCGCGGTTTACACCAAGCTCCGTGAGGGCTGTTCCTATACCGTTGACAGTCTTTGCAAACTCGGCAAAGCTTATCTTATACTCAGTCTTTTTTCTTAAAAAACGGTAACAGTCTTTGTCACCAAAATCTCTTGCATTGGTATAAAGCAGATCGGCAAAATCGGTTATATATTTCTCATTATGACAGGGATAATATTTATTTGTCTTCATAAGCACCTCATAATAGTTTTAAGTTAAAAATATTATAATTTAAAAG
>JAZRQH010000091.1:0-9508 GCA_045649645.1 Eubacteriales bacterium | reverse complement strand
TAGGTGTAGGATTTGTAAGCGGCACCGAATACCGATAATCCGCCGAGTAAGGTGCAAAGGCACATTACAAGGGCGATAAGTGATACAATTCTCTTCATCTCATCTACCCCCTTAGTCCTTCATACCCGATGAAGCCATGGTCTCAACGATCTGGCTCTGGTTTACGACGAATACTATGATAGGAACGCTCATCATAAGCACCGCACCTGCCGCTGCCGCACCTGCGTTGGTTGCAGCCGCGCCTGTGATCTGTGCGATAGCCGCGTTAAATGTCTTTAAGTCCTCACTCCATACGTAGATGGAAGCACCTGCCGCCCATACGCTCTGGAAGGTGGTAACGATACAGGTAAGCCAAGCGGGCTTAACCAGAGGCATCGCTATCTTCCAATATATATAGAACTCAGGAGCACCGTCAATACGGGCTGCCTCAACCATCTCGTCCGAGATACCGTCGTCGATGAAGTTCTTCATCAGGTAGAGACCGAGGGTGGAAGCCCATACGGGAAGAATGGAGATCGCGTAGGTATTGAGCATACCGATCTTACAATAAATAATGAAGTTATATGTACCGGTAATTGTAGAACCGATCATAAGAGACCAGGTGATAAGGTTGTTCATAACCTTATAGCCGGGCATACGGATCTTGGAGAGCGCGTACGCTGTCATAGAACCGAGAAGAAGTGCACCGAATGTGGATGCGATGGAGATATATACTGTGTTGAAGATATATCTGGAGATAGGAACCCATGTCTGGTTCATGTTGGTGAACAGGTCCATGAAGTTCTTTAAGGTAGGCTTCATTACGTAAAGCTTAGGGGGTGTGATAGCCAGCTCGCCGGCAGGCTTGAAGGCTGTGATCACAGAGTTATACATGGGAAGGAACATCATAAGTCCCAGGATAACAAGCATTATGGTAATACCTGTATCACCCGCTGCAGAACGGTTCAGTATGACTCTGTGCTTAGAGACTCTTAACTTTTTATATTTCTTTGCCATACTACTGTCCCACCTTTGCTAACATCTTGTTGATCATCTTGTTCGCACCGAATACCAGGATAAACTGGATAAGTGCAAGAGCAGATGCGTAACCGAACTCGAAACGTGTGGTCATGTACTCGCCCATGTGGTGTGAAAGGGTCCACGCACAGTAGTTAACTGAGGGTGTACCGCAGAGCTGTGTAACGATAGCACCGAAGCCGAAGGCACCGGTGATAGCCATAACCGCACCGAACATCAGCATGGATTTCATGTTGGGGAGAGTAATGTACCATACCTCCTGCCATCTGTTCTTGATACCGTCAACCGCGCCCGCCTCGAACTGAGCTCTGTCAATAGACTGAAGACCCGCGATAAAGGACAGGAAGGAGATACCAAGCGATGTCCAGATGGAGATGAATATCATAAGAGGCATAATGTATGTCTCGTTCTGGAAGAAGAGGATAGGCTCTGTTATGAGACCCAACTTCATCAGCCAGCCGTTTGCGTAGCCGTAGATATCGCCCTGGAATATCAGAAGGAAGATGCTTGCCGCACCGCCGGAGATACCGGGAGCGTAGAAGATAAATACGACGAGTGTTCTCAGATTATGGGGAAGCTCATTGATGAACCACGCCAGAATAAAGCTGAGGATAAAGGATGCAGGACCTGTGGTCACCGCGAAGATAAGTGTGTTCTTGAGAGCTGTAATAAACAGGTCGTCGTCAAGGAACATTCTGATAAAGTTATCAAAACCGATCCACTTAGGCCACTCCAACATATTAAAGGAAGTAAAGCTAAGCAGAAGGGAGAGTATTACGGGGAATACTGTAAAGATGAAAAACATGATCATGAAGGGTGCTACCATAAAGTAACCCGCCTTGGTACGCTTCATCTCACTCCACGTATACTGTGCTTTGGTCATGTCTTTTTTGGAAACCGGTTCCTTCTGTTTCTTAGGC
Organism: Eubacteriales bacterium; assembly: GCA_045649645.1. Classification (GTDB taxonomy): domain Bacteria; phylum Bacillota; class Clostridia; order Oscillospirales; family CAG-272; genus RGIG7300. Next base: position 7,571 of record JAZRQH010000091.1, on the reverse strand, counting down.
TTTCCCGGCTTGAGACCCTTTTTAACTGCAGTATCTTGCATGAGTTTTTCTCCTTATATTATTATTTGTAGGCAAAAACTACAGGAAATCAATCCTCGGCTGAGGAGGCTTCAACCGCCTCCTCATCTGAGCCGTAGGTGATCTCTTTGTACTTCAAACCGAATTCTTTACGCTTACGGGAAATTTCCTTATTAATATAAGTAACCTGTCCCAACATTGCATCCGCGGGGTTTACACCAAGGTTGTACGCATCAAGGAATGCGAACTGTACGTACTGTGCAAAGATGTAGTTGCCGGGATACTCGGGTACTGCGTCAAGCTGCTCGATTGCTGCCGCTACAGCCTTACGCTCCTCGTCGGTCCACTTCTGTGCGAGAAGAGCGGTCTTGTTAGCTGTGGAGAACTTATTGGTAGGTGCGGAAACCGCGATAGCCTCTCGTGTCTGTCTGGTCTGAGAATCGGTGCCGCAGTACCAGCTTACGTACTTCCAAACGATCTCGGGATCGTATCCGCCTCTGGGGATAACCATTGCCTGAGTGTTGGTGATAGCAGTACGGTCGATAGTTCCGTCCTCATATGCCGTACCGATTACGGGGGACATTGCCCACAGACCACGCAGCTCATAGAAGCTCATGAGCTGATTGTAGATGGTGATACCGTCCTCCTGTACCATTACGGGGATCTCACCCGTTCTGAAACGTGTGATATCGTAAGCAACGGGACAGCTGTACTTCTGGAACATCTCACAGAGTGTCTTGAACGCGGACAGTGCCACGGGGTTATCAAGGTCGGTCTCAAAACCGTCGTTCTTATAGAGGTCGCCTCCCTCTGTCTGGTAGAGGAAGAGTGTTGTACCTACAAGACCTGTCGGAAGACCAACGTCCATGTTGTTGTTAAGGAGCGCAGGCATCTCGGAGAGAAGCTGGTCCCATGTTTCCGGAGGCTGGAGGCCAAGCTCGGAAAGAACGTCGAGACGGTAGAACGCCAGAGGAAGGATGATGGTGGTAGGCAAGCCGTATGTATGCATTACCTCGTCCTGACCCGTCATGGTCAGCTTGGTCATCATAGCCTCGGGATATTCCTTCATTACCTCGTCAAAGCCTTCGTAGCCCTCGAGAGGTAAGAGCGCATTACGCATACCGAACGTTACCGTGTTTACAGTGTCAAGGAATGCAAGGTCAGGACCGATACCTGCCAGGATCGCCTCGGTAAGACCCGCGGTGATAACCTTGATTCGGATACTGATACCCTCGCCTACACAGCCGGGAGCCGAGAAGTAGTTATCAACGATATAACGTGTGATAAGCATTGATTCTCTGTCCGAGATAGACCACATCTCGATCTCGTGCTCTGTCTTGGTAGCAGCGTCCTCGGAGAAACCGATGGTGGTGTAGTCCATTGTGAAGGATGCCACGAACGCACGGCACTCGAACCAGATGGTCTGCCATGTTGTTGCAACATCCGGAGGCATCTCCTCTTCTGCCGAGCCTATAATAAAGTAGTCCAGCTTAAGGGGCTGACCCAGCGCTGCGTACAGCCAGTTACTGAGCGAAATTATATAGTTTTTGAACGTCAGGAAGTTAGGTGCTATTTCATATTCATCTGTAGCCATTTTCTCAAACAGCTCTGCGATCATCTCGAGGTTGTTAGTCTGGTCGCCCTCTTGTCCTGTCATTTCGATGATCGATTCCTGGATATCATACAGCTCGTTAGCTGCGTTTGCTATTGTCTTGATACAGTCGGGTACCAGTCTGTAGAAGCCGTAGTCACGGTTGGAGTCGGGTACGGGACCTGTGATCATGAGCATCTTCTGATAAGTCTCGTTGAGCTCCTCGATAAGCTGCTCTATACGGTAAACGTAGTCAACCATCTCGCCGAGAACGATCTCGATCTCAACCTCGTTCTCGCCCTCCTCAAAGTAGAACAGGAAGTTCTGATCACCGTTCGACGCGTAGGTGGACTGGAAGGAGGTCTCGTACATGAAGCGCAGGTAGCTTGCTTCACGGAACTGGATCTCGTTGTTGATCTTAACTCGTCTGGAGGTAAACATACCTATAAGGGAGTTCTGACGGAAACGGAAGGACATAGAGTACAGACCGCTTTCGGGAACCGTTACCTTATACTTCATCCAGTTGTTTGCAGTACCGTTATCAAGAATGTTGTACTTGATGTATGCGGGATGCTGAGGCTCTGTAATGGAAGAGGTTCTGTCGTTACCGGGGATAACGTTCTGAACCGAAACGCTGGAGGGGTTCTCAGCCTGAACCTTGATGGGCTCAACGTCTGTGATCTCCTTTACGCCCTTGTCCTTCATGCTCTTGAGCCATTCCTCGTAGAGAGGCTCCTCGTCATATCTGTAAAGCTCTATCTGCTTAATAACCATGCCCTCACGGTTGGAGACCAGGGTCACGGTGTGCTCACCCTCGGTGAAGTAATACTGGAAGGGATCTATCTCATAGCCCAGCCAGTCACGCAGATAATAGGTCTGCCAGAGAGGCATCTCCCAACGACGGGGTCTGGTATCGTTGCCGTTCTTATCCTTGGGGAAGGTAAGGCAGTCGTAATCCTCGTCAATGATCTGCTCGCCGTTCTCGTCGGTAAGATACTCGTACTGCCAAGCACGGGGGAAGTAGAGATATCTGGACTCGGAGAAGGGCATTGCGCCGTCGATATAGAGCATACGCTCGATGGTGGTAGAGATCTCGGTAGCATCGGTGTCGTCCTGGACGATGGATGCGTATGTGATCTGCATAGCGTACATAGCGGTCTTGGGGATGTTCACCTTGAAGGTGGTCTCGCCCACGTCGCCTGTTACGAGAACGGGACCTGTCACGGAGCCGTCGCCGTAATCTGCACCCTCAGCCACGGTAACCTCGGCAGTAGACTGCTCGGGCAGATAGGACTCAACGGCGTCAATGATGACGCTCTGCTCTGTCTTATCTACATCCTTGTGCTTCTGGGTGTAGTCATAGTAGGACTCAACGCCGATGAGCTTATTCAGCTGCGCTTTGTCATACTCAAGGTGGTATTCCTCCGCGGGTGCCGCTAAGGTAGTAGCCGCGCCTTCGTCAGCTGCGCCTACGGTAACCTCGGGTGCTCCCAGAACGGATGAATCGGATGTCGCGTCCATGTCAGCTTCGTCGGCAAATAACGCAGGCATTGACAGGGTGCCCAGGAGCGTTATTACTGCCATAAGAAACGACAGGATTTTGGTGATCCTTGCTTTCATCTTAACTTTCCTCCTAACGGATTGCTTGAATTGAAATTTCTAAAAGAGAATAGGATAACTACCCAACAGGCGCAACTCGACCTTTTTTAGGGAGTGGCTCGTCCGGCAGTCACTATCGGTACAGGTCCTATCAAGACTTAGATATTCGCAAGTTCCGAAATTGATTACCCCGAAGGGAAATCGAGGCACCTCAAGGGTGCCGCATCAATGACGAAAACGCTCATATTCAAGCCTCGGAAAACCGGTACTTTTTTCTTTTCTTTTCATGTCTATTATAATACCACAGGTGCCGATAATTGTCAAGGCGTCAGTTTTCATGTCTCCTTGTGTCACAAGGGTTTGAGGCACATTTTTAAAACTTTTTTGAATTCGTCCGTCCTGTTAAAATCCCAACATTTCCGGTCCTGAATTTTCCAACAGCGCAGAGATATTTTACCAAGTACAAAAAATTGACGATTTTTTCAATTATTTTGACGAAATTCAGAGGTGATTTTTATGCTTTTCGGAGAAATTTTTTCTCTTTTTGCATAAATCGGCGACTTGAACGGCGTTGTCCGAATAAACGGAAAAATTAATAATTTTTGTGAATAATAAACAAAATTTCGCTAAAAAATTTTACACATATACAAGTTGCACAAAATGCGATTTTGAGCTTGTTTTGTGTGAGTTTTGTACGTTTTTAACACTTTTCCCTTCAAAGTTGACTTTCGCGGTGCTTGTTGGTATAATGTTCTCATAAATCACAAAACGGAGTAATTTATGAAAAACGCATTCTACCCTATGGTATTCAGACAGAAATATATCCGCCGCTGGGGGCTTATGAGAAACATGACCGAGGAGACCCTGTCCGAGCACAGCTATGACGTAGCGGTGCTGACCCACGCTCTCTGCACCGTGGGCAACGATATCTTCGGCAAGAGCTACGACACCGGCAAGGCTGTGTGCTATGCCCTCTTCCACGACGTACAGGAGGTGTATACCGGCGATATGCCCACCCCTGCCAAATATTATAACGAAGATATGCGCTCAAACTACGCGAAAATTGAAGAGAACGCAACCAAGCAGCTTCTTTCAAAGCTTCCCGACGAGCTTGTGCCCACCTATGACGACCTTTTGCACAGCGATGAGTCCGAATATCACTCTATAGTCAAGGCAGCAGACAAATTAAGCGCATATATTAAGTGTATAGAAGAGCTCAAATGTAACAATAACGAGTTCAAGAGTGCCGCAGAGTCAACTCTTGCTTCTCTCAAGGCTAATCCCCTTCCCGAGCTCGCGTACTTTATGGAGCATTTTCTTCCCGCATTTGAAGCAGATCTGGACGAGCTCCAAAAGTAAAAGAAGATTTCTGCTCAAAACAGAAACCTTCCATAATTATTCACTAAAAAAGCACTCCTTTCGGAGTGCTTTTTATATTTTATCTTAGTGAAGAACGCATCTTTCGGTATCCTTATCGAAGATGTGTACTCTGTCCATATCAAATGCGAGCTTAATTGTATCGCCTGCTCTGGACTTGGAGTGAGAGGAAACCTTACAAACGATAACCTGCTCGTCAACGGTAGCGTAAAGGTGGATCTCAGCACCCATAAGCTCGGTGATATCAACCTCTGTCTCAACGATAGCATCGGGAGCTGCATCGAGATATCTCTGCTCCTCGTGGATGCACTCGGGACGAACACCGATGATAACGTCCTTACCGATGTAATCAGCGATAGCAGGGTTGGTAGCCTTTTCCTTAGGAAGCTTGAGGCTGTGCTCACCGAAGGTGATGTAAACGTCCTCGCCCTTCTTCTCAAGGGTGGAGTTGATGAAGTTCATCTGAGGTGTGCCGATAAAGCCTGCAACGAAGATGTTGGTGGGGAAATCGTAGAGGTTCTGAGGAGTGTCAACCTGCTGGATAAGACCGTCCTTCATAACAACGATACGGGTAGCCATAGTCATAGCCTCTACCTGGTCGTGTGTTACGTATACGAAGGTGGTACCGATCTTCTTGTGAAGCTTGGTAAGCTCGGTTCTCATGGATGCACGGAGCTTAGCGTCGAGGTTGGAGAGAGGCTCGTCGAGAAGGAATACCTTAGGCTCACGAACGATAGCACGACCGAGAGCAACTCGCTGCTTCTGACCACCGGAAAGCGCCTTAGGACGACGGTCAAGGAGGTGAGTGATGTCGAGGATACGAGCTGCTTCTTCAACTCTTCTCTTGATCTCTTCCTTGGGAGTCTTACGGAGCTTAAGACCGAAAGCCATGTTATCAAATACTGTCATATGAGGATAGAGCGCGTAGTTCTGGAACACCATCGCGATATCTCTGTCCTTAGGAGCAACGTCATTGATGAGTCTGTCGCCGATGAAGAGCTCACCCTCTGTGATCTCCTCAAGACCTGCGATCATACGAAGGGTAGTGGTCTTACCGCAACCGGAAGGACCAACGAGGATAAGGAACTCCTTGTCCTTTACCTCAAGGCAAAAGTCGGATACGGCTGTAACGCCGCCGGGATACTTCTTGTAAATGTGTCTGAAAGACAAGCCTGCCATTTCAAATACCTCCAAAAAACGAATATAATTCGTGTATTTATTATTTTGCTTTTATAGTATAACAGAAAACCAATGCTTTTGGTAGATGTTTATTTCCCAAAATCTCGGCTTCGGGGTTGTGCAGACTGCACAAAAACATTGAACAAACTATGAAAGCGCGAAAAATCAAGTTGTCGCACTTTCTAATATATTAGTTCATATTTCCTTGTAATCACGGTCAAGGGTACGGAGCTTTATCGCCTCGGCGATATGTATTGCCTGAATATTTTCACTTGCATCAAGGTCGGCTATAGTTCTTGCCACCTTAAGTATTCTTGCGTGACCTCTGGCAGAAAGACCCATGGCGTCATAAGCACGGCGCAGCATTGAGTCTCCCGCAGAGTCAAGTCTGCAGTATCTTTCTATCTCTGCTGCCTCCATCTGGGCATTACAGTATAGCTTCAGACCGTCACGCTCAAAGCGAGCTCTTGCAAGCTCACGGGCGCGGGTTACCCTCTTTCGTATCTCGGCGCTGGTCTCACCGGGAGCGGCGTCCTTAAGCTCATCATAGTCAAGACTTGATACCTCAACGTGGATATCGATACGGTCAAGCAGAGGTCCGCTTATACGGGAGAGATATTTCTGTCGCTCTCCTCGCTTGCAGGTGCAGGGCTTGGTGGGGTGCCCGAGATAGCCGCATTTACAGGGGTTCATGGCGCACACAAGCATAAAGGATGCGGGAAATGTGACTCTGCCCGCAACACGGGTGACCGTGACCTGCTTGTCCTCGATAGGCTGACGCAGTACCTCTGTAGCTGTTTTTGAAAACTCGGGCAGCTCGTCGAGAAAGAGCACTCCGTTATGGGCAAGGGATATCTCACCGGGAGAAGGATTCTTGCCGCCGCCGGACAGAGCTACCGAAGAAACGGTATGGTGGGGCGAACGGAAGGGTCTGTGGCAGAGAAGAGTATCGCTTTCCTTAAGCTCTCCTGCTACCGAATGAATCTTTGTGGTCTCTACAGCCTCCTCAAAGCTGAGAGGGGGCATAATACCCGGAACACGCTTGGCTATCATGCTCTTACCGGTACCGGGAGGTCCGATCATAAGTATATTGTGTCCGCCTGCCGCCGCTATCTCCATAGCACGCTTGGCGGCAGCCTGACCCTTAACGTCGCTGAAATCAAGGTGGGAATTTATCTTATTATCCTCAAAGACGCTGCGGTCAAACAGCGTAGGCTCAAGATGTCTGTCGCGGTTAAGCACGTCCACAAGCTGCTTAACGTTTGAAACTCCGAACACCTTGATGCCCTCTACCACGCTTGCCTCTCTTGCGTTCTTTTCGGGAAGAAAGAGCACCGTCTTTCCTGCCCTTGCCGCGGCAATAGCCATAGGCAGAGCTCCCCTTACAGGGCGTATGCCGCCCGAGAGCGAAAGCTCGCCGAGGAAGCATATCTTGGTAAAGTCAACGCTGTTCTTGATCTTTCCCAGGTTGACAAGCAGGCTGACCAGCATAGCAAGGTCAAAGGCAGAGCCTTCCTTCTTTTTATCTGCAGGCGCCATATTGATGATAACAGAATTACCCTCAAAGCGGTAGCCGCTGTTCTCAATAGCGCGTTTGATACGCTCCTTTGCCTCCTTGACCGAGGTATCGGGCAGACCGATAACGTCAAAGTTTTCAAGACCTCTGCGGGTATTGCATTCTACAGTTACCTCAAAGCCGTCAATACCCGCCAGCGCTGCTGTATAAACGGTGGATAACATTTTATTCTCCGATTACAAAGTCGCCAAAGAACTCGGGGCGGTGGAAATCCGGCTTTTCCCAATCGAT
>JAZRQH010000090.1:0-11670 GCA_045649645.1 Eubacteriales bacterium | reverse complement strand
ATCAAGGATGCATATAACCGTATGATGTCAAGATACTATAATCTTGCAGTTAACGAAAACAGCACTCTTTGGGAGGACTTCTTCATCCTTGGTACACGTAACCACGCATGGACAGGCTGTCCCCTTGAGATCGCATTCAAGTATATTCTCGGCTTCAAGACCGAGGACGGCTTCAATTCCTACACCATTGATCCCGTAGACGGAATCTTCGGTGAGATCGAGTGCAGCTTCAATATAGCAGGCGAAAACGTAGAGCTTCACCTTAAGGATGAAGACGGAAAAATGACCCTCAAATAACTTATAAGGAAAATTATATGACAAACATACCCGAAATATTCGGAGACCTCGTCTTTGGCGACGAGGTCATGAGGGAGCGTCTTTCTCCCGAAATATACAAATCCCTTCACCGCACCATAGAGCGCGGTAAGCCCCTTGACATAACCGTTGCCAACTCTGTGGCAGCGGCTATGCGGGATTGGGCGGTAGAGAAGGGAGCAACACACTTTACCCACTGGTTCCAGCCTATGACGGGCATTACCGCCGAAAAGCACGATAGCTTTATCTCCCCTCAGAAGGACGGTAAGGTAATAATGGAGTTCTCAGGCAAGGAGCTTATCAAGGGTGAGTCGGATGCTTCCAGCTTCCCCTCAGGCGGACTTCGCGCTACCTTTGAGGCGCGCGGTTATACCGCTTGGGACCCCACCTCCTATGCCTTTATCAAGGACCGTTCTCTCTGTATCCCCACAGTATTCTGTTCTTGGGGCGGAGAAGCCCTTGATATGAAGACTCCTCTGCTTCGTTCTATCGAATCTGTAGCGAAGCAGGCAAAGAGAGTCCTTCGCGCATTAGGTAACGATGAGGTAAAGCGTGTAATACCTACCGTTGGTCCCGAGCAGGAGTACTTCCTTGTGGATAAGAAACTTGCAAACAAGCGTAAGGACCTTATCTACTGCGGCAGAACACTTTTCGGTGCCAAGCCTCCCAAGGGTCAGGACGTGGAGCATCATTATTACGGTGCTATCAAGCCCCGTATATCTGCATTTATGCACGATCTTGACGTTGAGCTCTGGAAGCTGGGCGTTCTTGCCAAGACCAAGCACAACGAGGCAGCTCCTGCACAGCACGAGCTTGCGCCTATATTTACAACCTTAAATACAGCAGCCGACCATAACCAGATAACCATGGAGACCATGAAGCGTGTTGCAGATAAGCACGGACTTGTCTGCCTGCTTCACGAGAAGCCCTTTGCAGGAGTAAACGGCTCGGGTAAGCATATCAACTGGTCGCTTTCTACCGATAAGGGACATAACCTCTTTGAGCCCGGTAAATCTCCTCAGGAGAACGCACAGTTCCTTCTGTTCCTTTCAGCGGTTATCCGTGCGGTAGACGAATATCAGGATATTCTCCGCGCATCTATCGCTTCCGCAGGTAACGATCACCGTCTTGGAGCAAGCGAAGCACCTCCTGCTATCATCTCTATGTTCTTGGGCGACGAGCTCACCGAGATACTCTCGGCTATGGAGACAGGCGAGGAGTACACAGGCAACCACAAGACCGAGATGGAGATAGGCGTTGACGTACTGCCTCATTTCCCCAAGGACGCAACCGACCGTAACAGAACCTCACCCTTTGCCTTTACAGGTAACAAGTTTGAGTTCCGTATGCCGGGTAGCGCTCTGTCTGTTGCAGGTCCCGCAACGGTACTCAATACCATAGTTGCTGACGTTCTTTCTGATTTCGCAGAGAAATTAGAGGAGAGCGAGGATATCAACAAGACTCTTAACAAGCTTATCCGCCGTACCATCCGCGAGCATAAGCGTATCATCTTTAACGGTGACGGCTATTCTGACGAGTGGAAGGAAGAGGCAGCTCGCCGCGGACTTTCCAATCTTGCTACTACCGTAGAAGCTCTTCCCGCACAGCTTTCCGAAAAGAGCGTTGGCGTGTTCTCCAGACACTCTGTATTTACCGAAAAGGAGCTTCACTCCAGATACGAGATACAGCTTGAGGGCTACTGCAGCACCGTAGAGATCGAGGCGGCAACTATGCTTGATATCGCAAAGAAGGATATCATCCCCGCAGTTAACCGCTACGTTACCGAGCTTTCCAACTCCCTCGCCATCCAGAAGAAGGCGGGTGTACGTGTCTGCATCGGCACTGTAACAGAGCAGGATCAGCTCTCTCTTCTCTTTGACGAGCTTTACCGCTCCACTATAAAATTAGAAGAGGCTGTGTCATGTATACCCAACTATAAGGATATATATGATAAAGCAGAGTACCTCTGCAATACCGTTCTTGTACGTATGGAGATACTGCGTGCTACCTCCGACAAGATAGAGGAATCCACTCCCGCCGATATGTGGCCTATGCCTGATTACGGCGAATTGATGTTCAGTATATAGTATATATTATATAAAGGAAGGGAATAGTTATGATATATGCATGGGTAGCTTTGATGATAGCTTTTGCCGTAGTTGAGCTCGTAACACCTCAGCTTGTGTGTATATGGTTTGCCATTGGCTCGCTATCTGCCTTTATAGCCGCGTCATTAAGTGCGCCGCTCTGGCAACAGATACTCATATTTCTTGTAGTATCGGTTATAATGATATTTGTAACGAGACCTCTTTATCATAAATTTATCAAGACCAAGCTCGTTCCCACAAACTCCGACCGTCTTATAGGCGATACCGCCGTTGTTGCCGAGGCTATAGATAACCTTGAGGCCAAGGGCGCGGTCAAGGTGCAGGGTCAGGTATGGAGTGCAAGAAGTGAAAGCGGGGAAGCGATCCCCGAAGGCACCCATGTTACGGTAGTCCGTATCGAGGGCGTTAAGCTTATTGTAAAGTAATATATATAATATAAAGGAGAGAAACTATGGAATTTATTATCCCTGCTCTTATTTTTCTGGTACTGATCGTAATAGTATCAAACATCCGCGTAGTACCTCAGTCCTATGCAATCGTCATTGAGCGACTGGGCGCATACTACACCACCTGGAACACGGGACTTCATATCAAGCTTCCTTTCCTTGATCGCATGCTCCGTAAGGTTTCCTTAAAGGAGCAGGTCGTGGACTTTCCTCCCCAGCCTGTTATCACCAAGGATAACGTTACCATGCGTATCGACACAGTTGTATACTATCTCATCACCGATCCCAAGCTTTACGCTTACGGTGTAGAGAATCCCCTTCAGGCGATCGAGGTTCTCTCTGCAACCACTCTTCGTAACATCATCGGTGAGATGGAGCTTGACGAGACTCTTACCAGCCGTGACGTCATCAACACACGTCTGCGTACCATCCTCGACGAAGCTACCGATCCTTGGGGTATCAAGGTAAACCGAGTTGAGCTTAAGAACATCCTTCCTCCTCCTGAAATTCAGGATGCCATGGAGAAGCAGATGAAGGCAGAGCGTGAGCGCCGTGAGCAGATCCTCCGTGCTGAGGGTGAAAAGAAGGCGGCTATCCTTGTTGCCGAGGGTAAAAAGGAATCCACCATTCTTACCGCACAGGCAGAGAAGGAAGCGGCTATACTCCGTGCAGAGGCGATCAAAGAAGCTACCATTCGCGAGGCAGAAGGTAAGGCGGAAGCTATACTCAAGGTACAGGAAGCAACTGCGCAGGGTATTGCAAAGCTTAATGAGGCTAATCCTACAAAGGAAGTTCTCACACTCAAGAGCTTTGATGCTTTAAAGGAAGTTGCTGACGGTAAGTCCACAAAGATAATCATCCCCAGCGAGATTCAGGGACTTGCCGGTATGGCTGCATCACTTAAAGGAGTATTTGAAAACGACAAGCCTGCCGAATAATGTCAAATATTTCACAAACAAAAAGCTTCACAGGTGCTCAAGTTTGTACAAATATAAGATTGACAAAAAATATACAATGTGGTAGAATAATTACAACGAAACTTATAAAGAGAGGATAATCACAGATGCTTTACATCATTGACAGTGCAGACATCGGCCTTATCAAGAAGTGTGCCGAGTTTTATCCCATTGACGGTGTTACCACAAACCCCACCATCATTTCAAAGGAAAAAACAGATTTCATTAAGCTTATCACCGAGATCAGAAGCGTTATCGGTCCCGATAAGATGTTCCATATTCAGACAACCTCTACCGAGTGCAAGGATATCGTAGAAGAGGGTCTTCGTCTCCGTGAGATGATGGGCGAGAACTTCTACCTCAAGATTCCCGTATCTCCCGAGGGTCTCAAGGCTACCATGGCTCTCAAGGAGCAGGGCGTTGGCATCACAATGACAGCGATCTTCACCCAGCAGCAGGCACTTATCGGTGCAAAGGCAGGTGCAGACTTCGTTGCTCCTTACGTTAACCGTCTTGACAATATCGTATCCGACGGTGTACACGTTGTAAGCGAGATCGTAAACCTCTTCAAGGTTCACAACATCAACTCCAAGGTTCTTGCAGCAAGCTTCAAGACCGCAGAGCAGGTGCACAAGATCGCAATGGTTGGTACTCACTCCATCACCATCAACCCCGATCTCTTCGAGCAGCTCGTGTACCATCCTCTTACCCTGTATGCAGTAGACGACTTCGAGGCAGACTGGGCAAGCGTATACGGCAATCAGAAGATCATCGATATGATAAAGTAATTCAAAAAGAACGCCAAAGGGCGTTCTTTTTTGTATTGTACAAAAATGACAAAAACCTTGTTCATTTTTTGTATTCTTTAACATTGCAATTTGTTAAAATATGTGTTAAAATGTTCGTAGTAAGTATTACCCTGGGCTTAGGCTGTGTTAAGCTCGGGTTAAACTACGTAAAAAATTTTCTTAGGAGGAAAAAATATGAAAAACTTTAAGCGTATCTTAGCTATCGTTTTGGTAGTTATGATGGTTGTTCCTATGATGACAACCGGGCTTTCTGCTGCTACAGCTGCCGACACCGCTATTGCTTCTAATACCGGTGTTGAGATCGCTGGTGGCAACTGGAAGGCATTCGTTTACAACGACTGGTATGATAACTATGCTGTCGAAGGTTTTGATAACCTCGGTATGGCAAGTGTTTCTGCTGAAGGCCAGCTCGTTCTTTATGCTCATATGCAGAATACCGCTTTCGGTCTTGGTGCATATGGTTTCACTTGTGGTAATCTCAGAAATGCTCTTCAGAGCACAAACACAACTGAGATCGACGGTCTCTATTTCCGTAACGGCATGATGGCAACTCAGGGTGCCAAGGTTGTTTACGGTGAAACTATGTCTTTTGCTTTCTCTGAAACACAGCTTCAGGGTGCACTTGACAAGAATACATACACTCTCGACGCTGGCTTTGGTGTTGAAGGCGGTATGGTAGCAGACGGTCTTGTTATCACTCTTTCCGGTGGTGACGCTTCCACATCTCAGGATGCTGTTTATACTACCATCTCCGCATATGTTTTTGACGGCGGTAAGGTAGTATCTTCCCAGAGCTTTGAGACCGCTCCTCAGAACGGTCAGGACTTTGGTCTCTGCGTTGGTCACTCCATGAACACCTTCTTCAGCCTTGTTGACGGTGTTGTTACTTTCCACGTAGAGGACATGTACTCTGCTGACGGTGCGTACATCAACCAGACCTACACATTTGATGAGCTTGATGCTTCCAGCCTTAAGACTGATAAGAGCTATTACTTCACAGTAGGTGCAGGTTCTCAGGGTGATACTACAGGCGCTACCGTTGATTTAGACGGTTCCGTTAACATCAATCTCGCTCGTATCTCTGACTTCGTTATCGGCGAAGACGGTACATATGATGTAACCGACTCCGAGAACAAGAACGTTGCAGACTGGACCGGTAACGGTGTAGCTACCTGCGAGCACGTTTGGGGCGAGTACGTAGAGGTTAATGCTGCTACATGTACTGACGCTGGTCTTCTTGAGGCTGCTTGTCAGAACGGCTGCGGCGCAACCGATACCAAGACTGTTCCCGCTCTCGGCCACTCCTGGTCCGATTGGGCTAACACAGTTGAACCTACCTGTACCGATGCAGGTATCAAGGTAAGAAACTGTCCCGTTTGCGGTGCTGAGGAGACTCAGGCTTCTGCAGCTCTCGGTCACGCTTGGGGCGATTGGTATGAAACCGTAGCTCCTGATTGTGAGAACGACGGTCTTGAGCAGAGAGACTGTGCTACCTGTGGCGCATACGAAGAAGCATGGATCGATGCTCTCGGTCACGTTTGGGTATGGGATACTCTCGCTACCTTTGATACCAACGGTGCTAGACACTGTGACGCTTGTGGTTCTGTAGAGACTGATCTCGCTTACGATCTTACCTACTACTGGACTCCTGCTTCCAACAACAAGGTTTCTAACGTAGACCCTGATTTCGCTGATTACAACGATGCTTTCTCTTGGTCTTACGACCCTGAAAGCGGTGCCGTAGAAATCGACGACATGGCTAACGTTTACGGCGGCGACTATAACTACAACACAATGCTCAAGCTTACCTCTGAGCATGCTACTGAGATCTCCGGTTTCTATGCAACCGTAGAGAACATCACAGAAGGCTACGAGGGTACAGCTCTCGAGGGTCAGTATCCTACAGTTCTCTCCTTCATGTGGACAACTGAAAAGGAAAACTACGACGGTGCAGACGAGTTCTCCACCTACAAAATCGCGCTCTCCGGTACTGCTGAGTCTTCCAGATACGGTCACCTCTGGGACAACTACATTGCAGGTAAGGAATATTCCGTAAATATCGTTCTCTCCGACGGTTGTCTCTTCTGGGGCAACACTTGGTACGGCGAGCTCGATGATGGCGAATATGACTGGATCTACTACGCAGTTATCTCCGAAGGTAACTTCTGGAACCTCAAGATGGTTCAGCCCACCCCCGCTATCAATCCCTTTGAGCCTATCACTGTTTCCGTATTCCAGGAAATGGACTTCGCTTCCGGTAAGCTTGGTCTCTTCGGTGATGTAAACGGCTTCCTCTTTGACTTTGGCGAGCTTGCAGGCAGCCAGACCGCTGATAAGAACTACTACTTCTCCGTAGCGGCTTACGGTGACGGTGCTAACGCAGCTACCGCTTCCTTCGTTCTTACTGACGTTTGCGGTCAGCAGCCCGCTCTCTTTGCAGGCTATGAGCACGAGTGCTACGATGTCGATCCTGATACCGTAGAGGTAGCTCCTTCCTGCTTCGAAGACGGTGCACATCTCTGTGCAGTATGTCAGGCAGTTCTTGAAACTGTTCCTGCAATCGGTGAGCATTCTTGGGTAGATGCTGATTGTATAACTCCCAAGACCTGTTCCGTATGTGGCGCAACTGAGGGTGAAGCTCTCGGTCATAACTTCGTTGATTTCGTATGTACCGTATGTGGTGCAAACGAAGGCGTTGCAACTGTTAACGGTGTTGCATACGAGACTCTCGATGCAGCTATCGCAGCAGCAAACGACGGCGACACAATCAAGCTTCTTGCTGGTGTATCCGGTGAAACTACTTACACATTCACCAAGAATGTAAATCTTGACCTCAACGGCAAGACTCTTAGACACAAGAAAGGTAATACCGTTGTTGTTGACGGTGCTACCGTAACTCTCGTAGGCGAGAAGGGTACAATCCGTTCTTCCGACGGTATCTCTGTTACTGTTGTAAATGGCGGTTCCTTCGTAATGGATGTTCCCGCTACTATCCGTTGCTCTTCCGAGGAAGACTTCAACGTATTCGCTATCGATGCTACATCTTCTGTAGTTATCAATGCTCTCGGCGGTAGATTCTATAAGGATCCTACAGCTGCAGGTGCAACTCTCGCAGCAGGCCTCGCTATCGAAGGCTCCGGCACAAACTGGACCGTTGTTGAAGGCGTTGTTGAAGAGTGTGCTCACGAATGGGGCGATTGGGTTGTAACTGTTGAGCCTCAGGTAGGCGTTGCAGGTGTAGAGACCGCAACATGTACTCTCTGTGGCGAGACCAAGACTCAGGAAATTCCTGCTCTCGAAGCTCCCGTTGAGCCCGAAGAAAAGGCTTGGACAATCACATTTGATCCCGACGGCGGTGTAATGCCCGAAGGCGCTCTCCTCGTTCTTCCCATTAACACTAATGAGAACTACAAGGAAGCAGCTGGTTACGACTATCCCGTTCCTACCCTCGAAGGCTATGTATTCGCAGGCTGGTACTGGGAAGCTTACAACTACACTCTCTACAAGGGTGACTGGGATACCGGTTACTACGCTGTATCCATGAGCATTGAAGTTGTTGCTCTTTACGAAGAGTGCGCACATGCTAACTGGTCCGAGTGGACTGTAACTGTTGAGCCTACCTACACTGCAGAAGGTGTTCAGGAAAGAACTTGTCTCGACTGTGGTTACGTTGAAACCGCAGCAGTTGAGATGCTTAAGAAGGATTACACAATCACCTTCGATCCCGACGGTGGTGTAATGCCTGAAGGCGCTCTCCTCGTTCTCCCCATTAACTACATGGACAACTACAAGGAAGCAGCTGGTTACGACTATCCCGTTCCTACCCTCGAAGGCGGTTACGTATTCGCAGGCTGGTACTGGGAAGCTTACAACTACACTCTTACTAAGGGTGACTGGGACGGCGGTTACTACGCAGTTCAGATGAGCATTGACGTTGTAGCTCTCTACGAAGAGTGTGCTCATACTAACATGAGCGATTGGACTGTAACTGTTGAGCCTCAGGTAGGCGTAGCAGGTGAGCAGACCGCAACATGTCTTGACTGTGGTTTCGTAGTAGTTGAGGAAATCCCCGCTCTCGATCCTCCTGCAAAGGCATTCACAATCACATTCGATCCCGACGGCGGTGTAATGCCCGAGGGCGCACTCCTTGTTCTTCCTATCGACTATATGGATAACTACAAGGAAGCAGCTGGTTACGACTATCCCGTTCCTACCCTCGACGGTTACGTATTCGCAGGCTGGTACTGGGAACTCTACAACTATGTACTTGATGAAGGTACATGGAATGGCGGTTACTACGCAGTTCAGATGAGCATCGACGTAATCGCTCTCTGGGAAGAAGCTCCCGAAGTTTCTGCAACTGCAGTTGATAACATTATCACTGTTACCAACATCGACGATTCCGTTAAGGACGTTTGGGTTGCAGCAGGTGCTCAGGATACTTATGTAGACGTTAAGGCTAACAAGCTTTACATGATCCCCGGTAACTCCGCTAAGGTTGTTGACGGCGCATGGTCTTATGCTGTAGCTGAAAACGGCACATACACTGTATACGTTCGCTACATGGACGGCACAGTTGAGGCTAAGGTATTCGTAGTTGAGTGTAACGACGGTTCTGTTCCTAACTTCGTTCAGGACGGCGCAACCGTAACATTTAACAACCTTAGCGACCTCTACGTTCTCCGTTACGTTGCAGGTGAGTATGACACTGCTTACGCTATCAAGCGTGCTCCCGGTGTTGTAAACATTCAGGGTACAAGCAAGAGAATCGTTAACGGTTCTTACACTGTAACTCTTGAGCCCGGCACATATTCCTTCGTAACTCAGTTCAACGACGGTAACTACGTATACTACACCGTAGTTGTTGAAGCTCCCGTTCCCACATATCCTGAGAGAGCTTACACAATCACCTTCGATCCCGACGGTGGTGTAATGCCCGCAGGTACTGTAACTGTTCTTCCTATTGACAATGGACAGAACTACAAGGAAGCAGCTGGTTACGACTATCCCGTTCCTACCCTTGAAGGTTACACCTTTGGCGGTTGGTACTGGGAAGAGTACAACTTCACTCTCACAGAGGGTGACTGGAATGGCGGTAACTACGCTATCACCTGGAGCATTGATGTTGTAGCTCTCTGGGAAGAGGCATAAGATACGCTAAGTATTTCAATTCCTAAGCTAATAAAGCCCATCGACTTCGGTCGATGGGCTTTTACTTTGTTGACAACCTTGTATCTTTGTGATAAAATCATTTTATCAAATACAGAGGTATACAAATGACGGAAAAATTATACGAAAAAGACAGCTATATAAAAGAATTCACCGCTATGGTAATATCAAGCGATGAAAAGGGAACTGTTCTTGACCGTACGGCCTTCTTTCCCGAAGGTGGCGGACAGTACGGTGATACAGGATATATAAACGGCGTCAAGGTTACTGATACCGTGATAAATGACGGGGTTATATATCATAAGACCGAGCATCCTGTGGAGCTTGACGAGGCAGAGTGTGTGTTGGATTGGGACGTTCGTTATAACCGTATGCAGAACCATACAGGCGAGCATATTCTCTCAGGTGTCATCCATTCTAAATTCGGTTACAATAACGTAGGCTTTCACTTATCAAACGAGGAGGTAACCCTTGACGTTGACGGTAAGCTGACAGATGAAGATATCGTGTGGCTGGAAAATGAGGTTAATAGGGTAATTGATATTAACAGTAACGTATACTGCATATATCCTGAAGGGGATGAACTGAAAACACTTGAATACAGAAGTAAGCTTGATCTAACCGAGGGTGTGCGTATAGTAGCTGTTGAGGGAGTAGATATGTGTGCTTGCTGCGCTCCCCACGTTAAGACTACCGCCGAGGTGGGACTGTTAAAGATAGTAAAGCACTACAACTACAAAAACGGAACCCGTATGCATATCCTCTGCGGAGATTTTGCAAGAAAGGATTACCGTATCTTATCGGATATGAATACCCGAATAGTCAATGCTTCATCTGCCAAGCGTTATGAGCTGACCGAGATCTTTGACCGCAAGGAAGCAGAAATATATGCTCTCAAAGAGGAATTGAGAGCATTCAAGGCAACCGTTATAGAGAAGACTGTGTTGTCACAGGAACAGGATAAAGAGGTATATTGCTACTTCGAAGACGGTTTTACTATGGATGACCTTATTCGTATGGCTGATCTGTCTGTCAAGACGTATCCCAATGCCTTAACAGCGGCATTTTGCGGTAACGGTACAGACGGCTATAACTTTGTTATCGGCGGTAAGAATGCAAAGGAGCACTTTTCCGACTTCAAGGCAAAATTCAATGCCCGGGGCGGCGGAAGAGATATGTACCAAGGCAAGGTACAGGCTACAAAAGCACAATTAGAAGAATATTTCATATAAAAAAGGTGTTGCATTACTGCAACACCTTTTAAACTTAGAAGCTAAAATAGTTTTTAGTATTATAATAACAGATATTCTCAACAAGCTTTGTAAGAGTCTTTTCATCATCGGGGTATCTGCCGCTTTCAACCCACTGACCTACAAGGTCACAGAGTATACGTCTGAAATACTCGTGTCTTGTATAGGAAAGGAAGCTTCTACTGTCGGTGAGCATACCAAGGAATCTGCCCAGAGCCGAGAGATTGGCGAGGCTTGTCATCTGCTCGCGCATTCCGCTCTCGTTGTCGTTGAACCACCATGCGGAGCCCTGCATGATCTTGGGCATTCCGTTATATGAGGTCTGGAAAGCACCCAGTAAAGCACCGATTGCCGCGTTGTCGGAGGGGTTGATAGAGTAGAGGATAGTCTTGGGTATACCGCCGTCTGTCTCCATTGCGGAAAGCAGCTTTGCAAGAGAAGCAACGCCTGTTTCTGCACCGATAACGTCAAAGCCTGTGTCAACGCCCAGCTCCTTGAACTTAACTGCGTTTACGTTACGAAGCACACCGAAATGAAGCTGCATGATCCAGCCCATATTGCGGTACTCCTGAGCGAAGAAGCGGTTGAGGTCTGTCTTGTATGCAGCCTCCTCCTCG
>JAZRQH010000089.1:0-4268 GCA_045649645.1 Eubacteriales bacterium | reverse complement strand
CAATTACTTCGAAGCGGTACAAGTGTAGGAGCAAACATACACGAAGGAAACTATGCACAAAGCAGAGCTGATTTTATAAGCAAATTTCAGATTGCACTGAAGGAATGTTACGAGACTGAATATTGGTTGGATATTTTTGCGCAAACGGATATTATTACGAAGCAAACGTATTCTTCTCTTCACTCGCAATGTGCAAAAATCAGAAAGCTTCTCATTTCATCTATCAATACAGCAAAAGCAAATTTAAATAATTGATTTTCGCTATAGCGAAAATCTTCCTTAATGAAAACCGTCAGGTTTTCATTTCATGACGGATTACCGTCATTTCATGGTAAAACCATTTCATGAATACGGAGTATTCATTTCATTATTTAAGAGGTACATTATGATTACAAGAGAATTCAAAAAGGACAAGCTTACAGTAAAAATCATGGACTCCCGCCTTTCTATGGGTGAGGTTGCAGCGGCTGATGCAGCTGCATACATAAAGGAACTCCAGGCACAGAAGGATGAGCTTAACATCATCTTTGCCGCTGCTCCCTCTCAGAACGAGACCCTTGCTGCACTTGTAGCAACCGAGGGTATCGAGTGGAATAAGATCAACGCATTCCACATGGACGAGTATATCGGTCTTGCTCCCGACGCTCCCCAGGGCTTCGGCAACTTCCTTGCAAGAGCAATATTTGACCTTGTTCCCTTCAAGAGCGTAAACTATCTCGCTCCCGACGCTAACGACCCCGAGGCTACATGCCGTAGATACACAGAGCTTCTCGAGAGCCATCCCGTTGATATGATCCTTATGGGTATCGGTGAGAACGGTCATATCGCGTTCAACGATCCGCCCGTTGCTGATTTTAACGACAGCAAGCTTGTAAAGATCGTCGAGCTTGACCCCATCTGCCGTCAGCAGCAGGTAAACGACGGTTGCTTTGCATCCCTCGATCTTGTTCCTACCCACGCTCTTTCCCTTACCATTCCCGTATTTATGAAGGCAAAGAAGCTTATCTGCTCCGTACCCGCTCCCACAAAGGCTGATGCGGTATATGCAACCTGCAACAACACCGAGATCAACGAGTCCTGCCCCGCAACTGCTATGCGTCTGCACGACGATGCTACCATGTATCTTGATCCCGACTCTGCAGCTAAGCTCTAAAACGTGATTTTATACGTCAAAAAGGAAGGCTGATGCCTTCCTTTTTCTGTTTTATTTTTCAAAAAACATATCGCTGTACTCAAGTCCGCACTCTAACATAAGATGCCCGATGAATTCTATCATGGTGTTGACCGCAGTATCTCTCTTTGACAGAGCAAATTCGGTATATTCCTCGTTGTTAAGATAATAATCGTTGATATCATCTACAATGATCTTATCCCCATAACCGAAGTATACCTCTGTATACCCCTCGGCAGATATATTTCCTCTGCCGCCAACGTCAGGATCGTCGTTTTCGCCCAAGGGCCGATATTTATAACCCATATCGTATTCGGTCTTAAGTCCGGTTATTCTTATCTGAGAGTGTTCCATACACATAGCGTGGTTGCCGGTGTATAAATGATGTCTGTACTCTTCTCCGCACACAAAGAGGTCGATGAAATCATTATCCGTCTCGGAGGGATGATACTCCGCACTGCATGTAAGATCACCTATCTTTATGGTGTATACATAGGTGTCGGGAAAATAAGCCTTGCCGTACTCACCGTTTTCAGCAATGAAATTCTCAAGAATTTTATATGTACCGCCCTTGTATTCAATCTCAGTTCCATCAAAATACGCATCGAGATTCATTATCATACGGCATGCCTGAGCTCTGGTGGCGGTGCTGCGGGGTGAAAGTGTGGTAACGCTTGTTCCCGAAATAAGTCCGCTGCCTACCGCCCACTGCATCACGCTGTAAGACCACTGGTTAGGCTTAGGCGCATCTATGTAGACAGAAAGGTCAGCCTTTACTTCGTCATCATAAAGCTCCTTTGATTTCACGTACATTCTGAAGAAGGTTGCGATATGCTCACGGGTAACCGGCTGGTTGGGAACGAAGGTGGTTTCGGTCATACCCGAAGCGATACCCTGCTCTACCGCCCAGTTAAGGGCAGGAGTGTACCAAGCATCTTCCTTTACATCAGCAAAAGGATTAAACCATCCGCCTTGATTTAGATTACTGCTCTTATACTTTTCAAGGTCAACACCGTCGTACATGGCAAGCATCTGTACAAACTGCGCTCTTGTAAGGACACCATTGGGTTCAAAGGCAGAATAGGTCATACCTGCCACAACGTCCAGATCGTAACAGAACTGTATACCCTCAGTATACCAAGCATTCTTTGAAACGTCTTCAAAGCGGTTAGAGACGTCTTTTATCTTAGGCGCAGACCAGGATTCCCAGGTAATACCCTTGTATTTTGCCTTAAGATCCTCGGTCCAAGTGGAATTATCCTTGGGATAGTATACAGTTCCCTCAAAATACTTGAATATAGGATATTCCTTAGACTTTGGCATATTGCCGTAGAAGGTCAGGGTGTTTAAGCTATCGATCTCAAAACAGAAATTGCCAACACGCTTGACACCCTCGGGAAATACCACGTGAGTAATGTTGGTACATCTGTCAAAGCAGTTATCTCCGATCTCTTCAAGAGTGGAGGGAAGCTCTACTTTTTCTATACCCCTGCATTCGCAGAAAAGAAATTCTCCTAAATAGGTTATTCCCTCCTCAACAACTACACGCTTAATAGACGAGTTAAGACCCACAGGTGAATAGTTCTCAAGCCCCAAACCGCCTACCACATAGGTAGGATCATAATCGTCTGTCCTTCCCTCCCCACTGATATAGAGAGTAGCTGTGGTCTCCTCAAGGGTCATGGTGATACCGTCTCCGCTCCAGATCTCACGGTAACGTGGGACCTCGATATCTCCCCTTTCAACGGCTATGTTATATATATCGCTCTTACTTAGAAGCCCTGCGTCAAAAGCATCCTTTACGGGTATAAATTCACCGTCCTTATAGGCATAGAAGGAAGCTATATCCGTCTCGTAGCCAAAACGGAAGGTTATTCCACCTATTTGCTGTACGCCCACAGCCGGAGACCCAAGACGTCCCATGATACCCATAACAACTATATCATATCCGCTGTGATTGCCGTAATCGGCTTTGATAAACACCTCGTCTACACTGCACTCGGTTTCTATCTTTGCAACGTAGTCTGATTTGATCTGATAATAATCATCGTCTGCCTGTACCGTGATACAGCCAAGCAGCATCACTAGGCAAAGTATTACGGATATGGCTCTTATAAGCTTTTTCATAGTTATTCCTCCTTGTTTTATTCAAAACTCTCGTTATGTACATACTGATCGTAATTCATTATCATCACCGCCGCCATGGCACGGCTGACCTTACCCTTGGGGTTAAGGTAAAGATACCTGTCAGAGTCGCTGGTTATAATGCCGTTATACACTGCCCATTCAAGACCCTCACGCATCCAGTCCTGCACTCTATGTCCGTCTGAATATACGGTAAGATCAGCCTTTTTTGATACGTCAACGCCCTGTCTTTGGGTATACAACCAAAGCAGTCTGACAAGTGCGGCACGTTCTATATCCTGTCCTCTGCCGAAAACTCCCGGTGCAACACCGCTGACGTAGCCCTCCTTGACCGCCCAAGCGACCGCACCCGAATACCAAAGACCCATGGGTACGTCCTTCATTCCGCTGTCAACAAAGGCATAGTCGGAGGTATCAACCCCCTCGTAGTTAGCAAGTATCATAACAAACTGCTCACGGGTAAGCTTTTGGGTAGGGGCAAACCTTCCCTCTGCAACGCCTACCATATAGGATCGCTTAAGACAGTAGTCTACCGCATCTGCATACCAGTAGCTTCCCTTAACGTCGGTAAAGGCATCAAGATATACCTTCTTCGGTATAGTAACGTATTCTATCTTACCGCAAATACTGCATTGATTTATGCCAAAACCGGGAGCCGTGTAGCTTGCTTCAACGTAAAGATCAAACACCCAGTCGTGACCGACAGGAGAGCAGAGATTTCCAAACTCAAAGGCGTCAATAATAAGCTCAAGTCCAAGCGAGCTAACGGTGTAACCGGAGTTCCCAACCGACGGTGCTGTAACGTAATGGTTAAGGTCGGCTATATTGCCGTCAGAATCGATATATCTGTCACAGTATATAGCCCCTGCCCTGATCAAGCTTCCCTTCTTGAGAAGCTCTTTTTTCTCCAAAGCCACCTCACCGAAGGTTATATTGTATATATCCTCGGTTA
>JAZRQH010000088.1:0-17673 GCA_045649645.1 Eubacteriales bacterium | reverse complement strand
AATAAAAACTAATGAGGGCTAAGCCCTCATTAGTGTTATATATGGAGAAATTATGTTTATAGAAAAAGTAAAAGAAATAGTTTGTAAGGTAAACCACCTTAACAAGACTAAGGACAACACCCTTCCCGACAATTCATATTTTCTTGATGACGGAAGCGTTCTTTGCTATCCCCGTAAATATGGCGACAGTCGTTATCCTTACCAGACCGACGGTCTTGTGCTCTTTGCTCACACCAACGGTTATATCGACGTAACCGAGGGTATGTTCAACGTTTTCAGACAGGCTCACTATAACGAGGATACCGTTATAGGATTTTTCGGCGGTCTTAAGAGAGAAAACGGCTATATGCCCGTATCCGTAACCGGTGCGGCACAGGTATACGGTGACGAGTTTAACCGTTATACCGTGTTTACTCCCACTGCCGTTTATTATATTACCGAGGCAGAGGGAATAGTATTTGCGGTAAGAGCCTACGTGGACGCAGATAAGCACCTTCGCTTTACCATGGGTGCTTACAACGAGGGCGATGAGCAGGAGATATATCTTACCTCCTTCTTTGAGCCTATGCTCAGATATATTGCGGCAGAGGGCTTCTTCAACCGTATGACCAAGTACGGCAAGCGCTTCGGCAACGGAAGCTATATTCACAAGAGCCTTAATATGTGTATGGACTGCCTGTCTGTACGATATAAGGTAACGGGAAACCTTTCAAAAGAATACCACACCACCTCAAAGGGTGATTTTATAGGCTACAAGGGCAGATGCCTTTCCAACGCAGAGTCCCTTAAAAACGGTTGCTTTGAAAAGTGCGTTTCTAACACTAACACAGCCGAGCTTCCCATCACTGCGGATATGCTCTATTTTGACCTTGCAAAGGGCGAGAGCGCAAGAGTGGATTACGAGATGCTGGTGACAGACAAGGAGCTTAATGCAGAGCTCTTTACTATGTCTCCCATCGACATCGAGGCTTCCGAAGCAGCTCTTTGCGAGATGGCGGCAAAGGAGCCTGAAATTTATAACAATCTCAAGCTCGGCTTTGAGGGCTGGGATGAGGATCGTATCGGTTCCGGTGTTCTCAACCGGTTCCTTGAGTATGTCAAGCGTCAGGTAAGCCTTTGTGCTCTCGGCAAAAACTACGCGGGCAATATGCTCGGCATCCGTGACGTTTTCCAGCAGCTTGAATCAAGCCTTATGTGGGATCCCGCCGCATCCAGAGCTCAGATAGTCAAGGTTATGAACTATATGCTTGACGACGGACGCGCCCCCAGACAGATATCCTTCCCCTCGCAAGAGAAGCCCATCCCCGACTTTGACCTTCGACCCTACATCGACCAGGGTCCCTGGATAATCGAGACTATATATTCTTATCTTGCCTTCACGGGTGACTATTCCATACTTGACGAGGAGTGCAGCTACTACCACGCCGAGGACACCTTCGGTCCTCTGTCATTGAGCGAGATCAAGAGCTCCATCCTCTGTCATATGGTAGATATCGTAAACTACCTCGTTTCCAAGATAGACCCCGAGACCTTCTGTCTCAGAGCTCTCTGGGGCGACTGGAATGACGCTCTCGATGGCCTCGGTCACACCAAGGACGAGGGCAAGGAATTTGGCTCAGGTGTCAGCGTTATGGCAACAGAGCAGCTCTATTCTGCTCTTAACAAGATGATAGAGATACTCCAGAGGGTAGGCGAGATGCCCGAGACTGTGCTCACTTATACCGATATCGCTCAGAAGCTTGCAAAGGGCTACCGCGAGAACGCCATCACCGAGGAAAACGGTGTCAAGAGAGTTCTCCACGGCTGGGGCGACAAGAAGGAATACTATGTGGGCAGCTACAGCGACTATGACGATAAGAGCCGTATCAGCCTTACCGCTCACGCCTTTGCGGCGATCTCAGGTCTTACCGATGAGTACCCCGAGCTCAAGGAGGATATCATCGCAAACATCCTCAGCCTTGACTCCAAGTACGGACTTCTCACCTTTGACGCATCCTTTGATAAGATAGACCCCAGAGTCGGACGTATCTCTACCATCACCCCCGGTACCTACGAGAACAATGCGGCATACGCTCACGCTTCTACCTTTGGTATTATGGCGCTCTTTATGATGGGACGCTCAAAGGAAGCCTGGGATCAGCTCGAAAAGACTATGGTCATAACCCACGACAATCCTACCATGACCACCTTCGTTATGCCCAACTCCTATTGCTACACCGAGGAATACTCCATAGACGGAGTTTCTATGGGCGACTGGTATACAGGCAGCGGCACCGTGCTTCTCAAGGAGCTTGTAAAGCATGGATTCGGCATCCAGCCTACGCTTGATATGCTTTATCTTAAGCCTCCCAAGTACTTCCCCTGCGAAAAGGCAGAGCTTGAGATAAATATCGACGGCAAGAAGCTGTCCTTTGAGATACAGGGCAAGGGTGAGACCAACCGCCGCGTATACTTTGACGGCGAGGACATCACCTGGGACAACGGACTTTGCGCTATCGATAAGTCAGCTCTAAGCGACGGAATGAAGTTCATAATAAAATAAAAAAATAAGCACCGAAAGGTGCTTATTTTACTTGACCTTTAAGAATAATAGTGATATAATATTCGACAGTTTTATTTTTAGGAGATTTTATAGATAATGAAGCAGAAAAGAAGCAGCTTTACAGGTAAGCTGGGATTTGTCCTTGCGGCGGCAGGCTCTGCTGTGGGGTTAGGTAACATATGGAGATTCCCTTACCTTGCGGCAAAATACGGCGGAGGAATATTTCTTTTAGTATATATCGTTCTCGCCCTTACCTTCGGTTTTACCCTTATGTGTGCCGAGATCGCTCTTGGCAGACGTACAGGTAAAAGTGCCATTGCGGCATTCGGTTATTTAAATAGAAAATGGTCCTTTGTGGGTTGGATAGCGGCACTTGTGCCCGTGCTTATCCTTCCTTACTACTCTGTAATCGGCGGTTGGATAACCAAGTATATTGCAGTTTACGTTATAGGCAACGGTTCAGAGGCTGCAACAGAAGGATTTTTCGGCAACTTTATCGCTCTTCCCGGCGAGCCTATAGTATGGTTTCTTATATTCATCGGACTTACCTCTGTGGTGGTGCTTTTCGGAGTAGAGAAGGGAATAGAAAAGGTCTCAAAGGTAATGATGCCCGTGCTCGTTATACTCAGTATCGGTATTGCGGCGTTTGTAGTTACCCGTCCCGGAGCGTTTGAGGGTGTTAAGTATTATCTTATGCCCGACTTTTCCAAGTTCTCGGCAACCACAGTCCTTGCGGCTATGGGTCAGCTCTTCTATTCTATGTCCCTTGCTATGGGTATTATGATAACCTACGGCTCTTATATGAAGAAGGATATCAATCTCGAAAACTCTGTTAAGCAGATCGAGGTTTTTGATACGGGTATCGCTTTCCTTGCAGGTCTTATGATCGTTCCTGCGGTATTTGTCTTCTCGGGTGGAGACGAGGCGGCTCTGAATAAGGGCGCAAGCCTTATGTTCGTGACCCTGCCTAAGGTATTTGACTCTATGCCGGGCGGTGATATTGTAGGTGCTGCCTTCTTTATCATGGTATTCTTTGCGGCGCTTACCTCCTCCATATCTCTTATG
The DNA here is from genome assembly GCA_045649645.1 of Eubacteriales bacterium. Lineage (GTDB taxonomy): Bacteria > Bacillota > Clostridia > Oscillospirales > CAG-272 > RGIG7300. The sequence continues at coordinate 14,066 of JAZRQH010000088.1, read as the reverse complement.
GAGACTATCGTGTCCATCGTCCGTGACAAGACAGGCTTGGGCAGAAAGAGCACCTGCGCTATAGTTCTTGTAATAACTATTCTGTTGGGATTACCCTCTGCTCTGGGTTACGGTGTACTTGACTTTATCGTTCTTAACATCAACGGTGAGAGTCTCTTCTTCCTTGAGATGTTTGACTTTGTCAGCAACTCTGTTATTATGCCTGTGGTGGCTCTGCTTACCTGTGTGTTCGTGGGCTACGTTATCAAGCCCAAGACTATGGCAAACGAGATCGAGGCTCAGGGAGCAGCCTTCAAGCGCAAGAAGCTCTTTACAGTTATGATAAAGTATATAGCACCCGTATGTATCGTACTGATACTTATCAGCTCTGTACTCGACGTACTTGGAATAATGAAAATATAAAAACAGGCACCTTCGGGTGCCTGTTTTGTTATCTGTGTCTGTCAAGATAATCCTGCAATATTATCTGCGCCGACAGGGTATCTACCACGTCCTTGCGCTTTTTGCCGTGGGTGCCTGTGGCATCAAGATAGGTGTGCGCCACCATAGTGGAGCATCTCTCGTCAAAGAGCTCTACGGGCAGGTCTGTTTTTTCTCTTAAAAAGTCTGCAAACAGATGCGCCTTTTCGCTTCTGGGCCCGCGGGTACCGTTCATATTGACGGGATCGCCTATAACTATCTTACCCGCACCGTTTTTTGTCGCGTGTTCAATAATTATATCACACAGGTCGTGCATCCCCTTCGCCTTGACGGTGCCTATTCCGTTTGCCATCATACCGAGAGCATCCGAAACCGCCAGTCCTGTTCGCACGTCGCCGTAGTCAACCGCTAAAATTTTAATATACGCCATATCCTCTTGCCTCAAGTACTCCTTCTATTACCGACTCACAGAACTCTCTTACGTCATCGCAAACCTCAAGCTTATTTTTCTCGTTAAAGAGCTCGTGACGGCAGTCGTCGTATAATTTGTATTTTAAGAAATTAAGCTCGCATTCGTTCAGTCGGTCAAAGACCTCGTCCACGCCCTTGCCGTAGTTACCCACAGGATCGTCCCGACCGCTTATTATGTATACGGGAAGCCAGAGGGGAACCTTAGTCGCCCACTCCTCGCTTGAAACGTATTTAAGCAGATTGAACATATTTTTGTATGCGCTTACCGTAAAGGTAAAGCCGCAATATGGATCCTCGTCATAGGACCTTCTGACTTCTTCGTCACGGGTAAGCCACGACTGAGGGTCGTTTTCTCTTTTAAAGAGCTTGTTATAGCCGGAAAAGGAGATATCCTTTATAAGCTTGCTTCTGTATCTGGGACCCTTAATTTTTTCTATAAGTGAGCAGATCGTGATGCCTGCGCCCACTGCTTTGTTACTACCCGAGGTTCCGCAGATAACACAGCCGTCGATTGTGTCTGCATACCTTGTGATATAGTCACGCACCACAAAGGAGCCCATGGAATGACCCAACAGAATATAGGGCAGGGTACGGTAGCTCTTACGTACGATCTCGTTGAGCTTCTTCAGATCGTGGGCAAGGCATCTCCAGTTATCCGAGCCAAAGTATCCCAGCTCCTCTGCAGCCACGCCCTTGCCGTGACCCATATGGTCGTTACCGCATACAACGTATCCGTTGTCGGTAAAGTATTTTATAGTTTCCTCATAGCGGTCAAAGTACTCGCACATACCGTGAGCTATCTGTATTATACCCTTGGCGTTGCCGTCGGGCAGACAGATGCGGTAGGTTATGTTATTCTCGCCGTTTGAGGATAAATAAGTTCCTGTTTTGTTTTTCATATCTTTATTTTCAGATTTCTTTTTTCGGCAAATTCTCTTATGTCATCATGGCAGGGCACCGAGTTAAAGGAGCCGTGTCTTGTGACGGTTATGGCGCCCGCAATATTTGCATATTCGCAGGCACGCTTGATATCACCCGATCTCAGATATTCTACCGCAAGAGCCGCGGTAAAAACGTCGCCTGCAGAGGTCGTATCAACAGCATTTACCTTATGGGAAGTTATGATGTCGTGATAGAGTCCGTCATAGAAGAACACGCCTCTATCTCCCAGCTTGAGTATGTAGTATTTAGCCTTGATAAGCTTCGCAAGAGCCATACACGCCTTAAGGCAGTTGTCCTTGCCCGTGGGCTTGATTCCGGTGTAGGTATAGGTCTCCTCCTCGTTTGGAGAGAATATCTCTACGGGACCGAGTGAGCTCAGAGGAAAATCCTTTGAGGCAGGACCTGCGTCCACTATTATGGGAACCTCTGTCCTTTTTGCATAGCCTGCGGTGTCTATGATGGTGTCGGTCTCTATCTCCATCTGCAGTATCAGTGCATCGGGACAGCATTCCATAGCGTACGCGGTATCGTCATAGGAGAGCTTGCGGTTAGCACCGGGATAGGTTACTATACGGTTGCGCCCGTCCTTTTCCACCATTACGAGGGCAAGGCCTGTACGCTCCTCGGGGTCCTCGGTTATATAGTCCACGTTGATGTTTGCATTACGGTACATCTCCATCAGTTTGTCTGCATAGTCGTCACAGCCCAGCTTTGCGCAGAAGACAGATTCTCCGCCCAGTCTGCTTACGGCAAAGGCGGCGTTTGCCCCCTTACCTCCGGGAGTAATAGAATACCCGTAATTCGATTTAAGCGTCTGTCCCGCCGCGGGAATATAAGCCATATTGGCGGTCAGATCGATATTGGCACTGCTGACGGTAAGTATAACCGGTCTCTTCTTTGTAAGCATCAGGACACCCCCTCGAATAATAACTGTGTAATTATAATTATATTAACATATTATTTATATAAAATCAATAGTTCATAAAAAGTTTGCTTGCATTTTATATAGTAATATTATATAATTAATTATTATCCTATGACGAGGTGATATCTATGAGACTTAAGTCTTTGTTTTTGATTCTTGTTTTAACGGTTATGATATTCTCGGGCTGTTCTCAGCAGAGCGATATTCAGGCTCCTGACGGAATGAAGCTCTTTTCTAACGAGCATACCGACTATACTGCGTTTGTTCCCGTAAGCTGGATGGTGGATATGTCCACGGGTACCCTCAGCGCTTACGTTTCCTCGGCTGATGCCTCCAACGTCAGCATCACCGCCCAGGCTCTCGAGACTCCTACAAAGCTCGAGGACTACTGGAAGGGATATGAAGAAGACTTCAAGGCTACCTTTGCCGATATGGAGTATGTAGGCGAGGCGCCTGTCACCACTACTCTTGATAAAGAGCCTGCCAACAAGTACGTTTATACCGCTACGGTTACAGGCACACAGTACAAGTTTATGCAGGTGGTATGTATCCGCGAGATGACGGTATATGTTATCACCTATACCTCCACTCCCGATGCCTACGACGGCAATATGGAGGACGTAGAGAAGATACTTGACAACTTCTCCTTTAATAAGTAATGGAACTCTATTTCGATAACTCTGCTACCACCAAGCCCTACGGCTCGGTCATAGACGCTATGAGCGAGGCTATGAGAGAATACTGGGGCAACCCCTCCTCGCTTCATACCAAGGGCTACGAGGCAGAGAAGAAGCTTACCGAGGCACGTAAGGTGATCCTCGATTCCCTTAATATCCGTGATCCTCATGCAGAACTGTTCTTCACGGGAGGCGGTACCGAGGCGGACAACCTTGCTCTGCTCGGCACAATGCACGCAAAGGCAAGAAACAAGGGAAAGAAGCTTATTACCACCAAAAGCGAGCACCCCGCCATACTCGAGCCCGCAAAGCAGCTTGAAGCACAGGGCTTTGAGGTAGTATATCTGTCCTGCCGCGGCGGCAGGGTAGATATGAATGAGTATATGGCGGCTCTTGATAAGAACGTAGTTATGGTCAGCATTATGACCGTCAACAACGAAACGGGTGCCGTATACGATATAAAGAAGCTTTTCACTATGGCAAAGGCGGTGTCCTCCGACATAGTTACCCATACCGACGCGGTTCAGGCATATATGAAGATGCGGCTCTCCCCCGAGGCAATGAAGTGCGATATGATGACCCTTTCGGGTCACAAGATCCACGGTCCCAAGGGTATCGGTGCACTCTACGTATCTGCTGAGTGTATGAAGAAGCGTACCCTCTCCCCCCATACCTTTGGTGGCGGACAGGAAAAGGGATTCAGAAGCGGCACCGAGAACCTGCCCGCTATCCTCGGCTTTGCAGAGGCGGTAAAGGCAGGAATATACCCCGATTCGGTAAAGGAGCTGAGAGAATATATCTTAAAGGCACTTCCTTCCGAGATAAAGCCCAATCTCCCCGCAACACCCGCACCCCATATACTTAACGTGACCCTTCCGGGTATCCGAAGCGAGACTATGCTCCACTTCCTTTCAAGTAAGGGTATATACGTTTCCAGCGGCTCTGCCTGCTCCTCAAACTCGGGACACCAAAACTACGTTCTACCCGATTTCGGTCTGACCGATAAGGAAGCAGACCACTCGATACGTATCAGTCTTGACGCATCCCTTACCCAAAAGGATGCGAACAGGTTCGTAGAAGTCCTGAACGAAGGCTTACAGACTTTAGTTAGAAGTAAATAGCAAAAAACTTCCGTTTTTACGGAAGTTTTTTTATGCCTAACATTTTCCGACAGTATTATACATTTGTGATATGGTAAAATACTGGAAAATATTAGGAGATGTAGCCTTGAATATCAATACCGCGTATAATATCAGCCTATGCTGTATCATTGTTGTTTTATTTGTAAGCTCATATTTTTTGGGCAGCTATTTTTATGCCTCGGACAAGGATCTTGGTGATACTGCCGAAAAGCAGATAACCTTTACACTTGGTAAGAGCACCTTGACAGGACAGCCTGTGGCTATAGAAAACATAGCCGAGCCAAAGGACACCGAGGGCTTAAGCTTATCGGTCAGTGCATATTATTACGATATACCCTTAAGCGATGGGCAGCAGGATTACGTCTTTGAGAAATGTGAGGAATACGACGTTCCATGTGAGCTTGTGCTTGCAATAATGGGTGCGGAGAGTACCTATACCGAGGATCAGGTGTCGGATAACGGTGACTACGGAATAATGCAGATAAACAGGATAAACCACCCTCAGCTTACCGCTGAGCTTGGCGTTACCGATTTTACCGACTTTGAGCAGAACGTCCTCTGCGGAGTGTATATGCTCTCCCACTATTACCACCTCTATACCGATTTCAATAAGATAGCCATGTGCTACCGTTACGGCGAAAACGGAGCTAAAGAGATGTGGGACAAGGGGATATACGAGACCGACTACACACGGCAGATAGTACGGACTATCGCTACGCTTAAATACAGATAAAAGCCTTGCTGAGCAAGGCTTTTATCTTTAATGCAAAATTTGCTTCACCATATCCACCAACTTATTCAGCTCCGCTTCGCAAACGGCTTCATCGGTACGAACGACGCGGTAGCGTATATCCTCGTATACCGGTGTGGCTTTTTCAAGCTCGGGCTTTCGGGCGGCAGACAGCTTTGCGGTCAGGACTCTCGGGGTATCCGATTGCTTGATTCCGTATTTATGACCTCTTATAAGCCTTGTATAGACCGAATAGGCATAAGCATATTTTTCTTCAAGAGTTGATTTTGCAGAGAGAGCAGTCTCAAAGCTGTGTCGGGTCAGCTCCTCTTTTATTTTATATTCACGGTACTGTATAACACAGTCGATATCCACGTCCTTATCGGTATAGCTTTCGGGTACGGGAAGGTCATTCTTACCTTCAAAGAGGCTCAGCAAGCCTTCAATAAAATCACCTATACTTGTAAAAAACAGCATTACAAAATAGAAGAACTTTTTTAAAAGATGCTTACGGTATATCCACCAGAGGACAAGGATAAGAAACGCTCCTACCACCACGAACATGGAAACCTTCATTATTCCCGACATCCCCTCGGCATCCTTTACCGCAAAGAGCGCTGCCCAGAACCCCTTAGCGCTGATACCGTCAGGAGTAACGTGTTCGTCCAAATGGGTATCGGTTTTACTTATGTCATTCTTTTGGGACAGGGTTATATCGGGGTGCAGTGCTCCTATTGCCAGCATAATGAGACAGAAGATAAGCACTGCGGCCACAAGGGTGACGGTATAATGCTTTATGGTCAGCTTAAGATTATAGGATCTGAAATTATTTGAAGGAACACGGAACTTGGATGCCGAAAGTGATTCGTCTATGCATCCTAAATTACTTACCGTGAAGAAGATACCTATAAACAGGGTAAAAGAAACAGTTATCGGGATAAGCGATACTCCGAAAACCGCAGAGATTATATAGCATATAAGATACAGAGCTCCGTAGCCAAAGGCAGACTCTGTATATATGAGCTTGTGATAGGGAAGGAACCACAATAACCCTCCCAGTATCATCATAGCCACGGCAATAACCGGCGGAATATATAGGTAGAGGGCATAGGGATCGATAAAGGTGTCTACCGACAAACGGTAGCCGCGGTAGAGCATTATCAAGGGTATCACCGTCAGCGCAGACAGGACTACGGGCAGGATACAGGCGGCAAGGTCGATGTATTTCACACCGCCGTCAAAGCGGATGTCCTTTCGCTTGTACCGTGTCACACGACCCACAAATGACTGAAGGAGATAACCGAGACCTATAAACAGCACGGGACCCGCAAAGGCAAACAGGAGATCAAATATCTCGCTCTCCCCCGCACCCATAAAGGCAAAGAGAAACGAGGAGCAAAGCAGTATTATACCAATAACCGAAAGTAGCTTTGCGGTCTTGGAAAATTTTTTGTTTGTGTTCATTTGCTTTTCTCCTTTCCTGTGTGTTTTTATCTATAAGTTTTATAAAACACCCTTATTCCATCGGGCAGCTCGGTAACACTCTTAAGCGTAGAGGTGGCAAATATAATTACCTCTATTCCCAGCGCCTGCATCTTAAGTGCAAAATCAACTATGACCTCGTCGATATAAGAGGTCACAAGCACAAGATTCTTGCAGGTGGGATTACTTTCATTCTCAATTAACAGCTCCTCCAGCATATGTTCAATTCGGCAGGAAAGCTGCATTTCTATACCCGCAAGCATACGAAGTGCCTCTTTGACGTCCGACCTTCCCGAAAAATGCTCAGAGATAAAGTAATCCCTTTCGTCATTCTCGTGGGTGGTGTTACATATCATCCTCACGGGTATTTCCTCGGACAGTGCTCTGTCAAAGACAGAAGCACATACCGAAACACCCAGCTCAACAAGCTCGGCGGATTCGGGAGTAGTGCCTGTGTCCTCTCTGCCTCTTGACTGGAGATTGAACACAAGGTCAAAGGAGTTACTTTCGGTGTACTCGTCTATATCCACCATCTGCTTCTGCATACGGGCAGACGCCTTCTGGTTTATACGGCTGACCGGGTCTCCCGGACGGTACTCACGGGTACCAAGGTAGAGAAGCGGGTCGGGTATCAGCGAAAAATCTGTGGTGTTATCCCCCATAGGGTCGGTTACGGGAATAAAATATTCCTCAAGGTCGATGGGAGAGGGAAGAACGGTTATAGTGTTTTCTTTTTCGCAGGGAGCTTCAAAAAATGCTGAGAGCTTGTTTACGCCAAAGATATCGCTTACCACCATACGGGCTTCACCCAGATGATATATGCCTCTTTGCTTTGCCATAATGCGCCAGCGCCTTTCTACTGCAGAGCCGGGCTTTAAGACAAATACGCTCTCTATATTATGCATGTGTGCGGTCTTGTAGTTATCTCCCTCTTTATCGTAAAGACAGAAATCAAGTCCTGTAGGCAGGGTAACGTCCACCCTTACGTTTGGCAGGGGCATATTCTTTGCGTTTGCTATAGTCTCATAGAGGAAAAAATCATCTCCCTCGCTGACCTCTCTTGCCTCTGTGCGGACCTTGTACACCGTATTGTTAAGAGCCCTTTTTCGGAACTGCGCGGCTCTTATCGCAAACAGGGTGATAGCTACTATCGCTAAAACTATGAACGGCATTATTCTATAGGTGCAGGAACAGAGTCAAGTATGGAGGTGATAAGAGCCTCGTTGGACTCGGTCATAGAAAGACTTCTGCCTTGGTTTGAAATGATTCGGTGGCTAAAGCAGGGAAGTGTCATAGCCTTGACGTCGTCGGGCAGTACGTAATCTCTACCCTGCATTGCGGCATAAGCCTGGGAGAGTCTCATTAAGGCAAGAGAGCCACGGGGACTGACACCCAGTCGTATACGCTTATCTACCCTTGTAGCACCTGCTATTGCTACTATATATCCTGCCACCGCATCACTTACCTTTACCTCAGGTATAGCCTTCTGTGCCGCAGCTATATCCTCGGCTGTGCATACAGCCTTAAGAGAGGCGGTAAGGTCTGCCTTGCCGTGTCCCTTTAAGATATCAAGCTCGTTTTCAGCCTCGGGATAACCTAAGGTCATCTTTATTATAAAACGGTCTGTCTGAGCCTCGGGCAGAGGGAATGTTCCCTTGGTCTCCACGGGGTTCTGTGTCGCTATAACAAAGAAAGGTGATGCAAGAGGGTAGGTGTTGGTACCAACGGTTACCTGTCTTTCCTGCATTGCTTCAAGCAGGGCAGACTGGGTACGGGGTGTAGCACGGTTGATCTCATCTGCAATAATTATATTTGCAAACACGGGACCGGGATGGAATGTAAACTCCTGTGTCTTCATATTAAAGAAGTCTATACCCGTGATGTCCGCAGGCAGAAGGTCGGGGGTAAACTGTATACGCTTTACTTCTCCGCCGATAGATGCTGCAAGAGCCCTTGCAAGTGTGGTTTTGCCCGTACCGGGCACGTCCTCCAGAAGGATATGACCGCCTGCAAGTACCGCGCAGAGTACAAGATCTATCTCCTCACCCTTGCCCATAAGAGCGGAAGATATATTATTTTTAAGCTTTGAAGCCAATTCTGCAATATTCATACTTAGTTCTCCTGAGAATTATTGGTTATATTCTAACATAATATAGAAATATTTGCAATATTAAAAATAAATTATGAATTAACTCTTGACAAATGGTAAATGAGGTTGTATAATTATTCGCATGTGATTGAATAAACAAACGGTGATCTGCCGTAATCGGACTGCGCTTGCGGTTCTGTGAGGCAGCTTTGTTTGTTGCACACCACAACACAATTTACTATATGATAAAAATGAAAGTTGAGGATATATACAATGGATAAGAAAGATATCAAAAAAGTAGTATTAGCATATTCCGGAGGTCTTGATACCTCTATAATTATTCCGTGGCTCAAGGAAAACTACAACAACTGTGAGGTAGTTGCTGTTTCCGGTGACGTAGGTCAGGGTACCGAGCTTGACGGCCTTGAAGAAAAGGCTATAGCTACAGGTGCTTCTAAACTCTACATCGAGAACCTTGAGAAGGAATTTGTTGAAGATTACATCTTCCCCACCATGCAGGCAGGTGCAGTATACGAAAAGGACTACCTCCTGGGTACATCCTTCGCTCGTCCCTGTATCGCTAAGCGTATCGTTGAGATCGCAATAGCAGAGGGCGCAGACGCTATCTGTCACGGCTGTACCGGTAAGGGTAACGACCAGGTTCGTTTTGAGCTTACCATCAAGGCTTTTGCTCCCGATATGGCTATCATCGCTCCCTGGCGTGAGTGGGATATCAAGTCCCGTGAGGAGGAGATCGAGTACGCTGAGGCGCACAACATTCCCCTTAAGATAAACCGTGAGACCAACTACTCCAAGGACAAGAACCTCTGGCACCTTTCCCACGAAGGTCTTGACCTCGAGGATCCCGCAAACGAGCCCCTTTACAACAAGGAAGGCTTCCTTGAGATGGGCGTGTCTCCCGAGATGGCTCCTGATAAGCCTACATACGTTAAGATCAGCTTTGAAAAGGGTGTTCCCGTGGCTATCGACGACGTTAAGATGGATGCAGTTTCTCTCGTTAAGAAGCTCAACGAGCTTGGCGGTGCTAACGGTATCGGTCTTGCTGACCTGGTTGAAAACCGTCTCGTTGGTATGAAGAGCCGTGGCGTATACGAAACTCCCGGCGGTACCATCCTCTACCGTGCTCATCAGGTTCTTGAGACTATCTGTCTTGACCGTGATACCCAGCACTACAAGGAAGTCGTTGCAGTTAAGTTTGCTGATCTCGTTTACAACGGTCAGTGGTTCACACCTCTTCGTGAGGCTCTCTCCGCTTTTGTTGAAAAGACTCAGGAGACCGTTACCGGTGACGTTACCCTTAAGCTCTACAAGGGCAATATGATCAACGCAGGCGTTACATCTCCCTACACCCTCTACAGCGAGGAGATCGCTACGTTTGATGAGGATGATGTTTACGATCAGACAGATGCAGGCGGATTTATCAACCTCTTCGGTCTTCCCATCAAGGTTAAGGCTCAGAGCAATCAGCGCAACAAGTAATTTAAAAGCCATCAGTAACGATGGCTTTTTTATATTTCCTGCATAGCTTATCAACCCGTTATCTCAGAAATGATACCGTGATTGCCGTAAATGACCTTATTTCCCGCCCTTACACAGAGTCCGTCCTCAATGCTCTGAGCAAACAGAGCTCGATTCTCTGCATAGAGCTCTGCATCCTTTTCACTCTCAAATTCATAGATATAGACGAATCTCAGCACGCTTCCGTTGTGATAGGTGAGGTGTACCAAATTAAGTATATCCCCCTCGAGGGCAATACCTTGAGCGATCTTTTCCCGGGTCTGCGCTATAGTCTGAGGGTTGTAATATCCTCCGCAAAGCTCGGTTGCATCCTCGATTGACTTAATTATTCCCGCAACGCTTGCGGGATCGGGGTCGGATTCGGCCCCTGCTTCGAAGCTGTCGGGATATTCATAGTCCGAAAAGCTAATGGCGTTGATACAGGCAGAGCTTCCGAACAAATACATAGCACCGAATCGGTTGGTGTAATCAAAGCCGTTATACGTTTCGCTCGCCGCTTTTGCATCCGCCTCGGAGGCAAAGCATAAAATCAGAACTGTTTTTCCTTTATTATTATCTGAAAGGAAGTATGACTTGACCACGGGCTCTGAGGGGTTGATCTGATTATTGTATATCTCATTACAACCGGGGGTCTGGAGGGTATAATCGAAAGTACTGAGCTCACAAAGCTCCTCTATGACCGTCTCGGGAGTAAGAAGTTCTTTTTCGATAAGCTCATTGGTCTGTTCGGGTTCTTTGTTTTGCGGAGTCTGAACAGGAGCAGATGTGCTCTTTGACGTGCACGCTGCCATAAAAAGCAATGAAAAACATAATATTAGCACTAAAACTCTTTTCATTTTATTTCTCCTTTTGTGTTACGGTCTGAGCGTACCTGTGTACTAACCGACCTATCGTTTTGCTACAAAAAAATTATATTATATGTGTTTTTATGCGGAGTACTGAATTATGGTAGAAAACAGCCACAGCGTTTTTCTTCTTTCTTATCCATTATTTGATTTTTCGTCAGAGAGAGCTTCGTAGTTGTCACGGTCTATCAAGCCTAAGGAGATCATTTTTTCTGTCCAGAGCTGCAGAGCTTCTACGGTTACCGAAATTTTTTCAAGCTCTTTTTGTATATGTACAAAATCGGTCAGTTCTTCTCTTTTTACGGTTCCGTCATAGGCTATTTCTATTATCCGTTCTTTTCTTTTTTCTATTGAATTGAGGTGAGCGAGCAGTTCCAGAATTATCTGAGCCAGCTCCTTGCTTTTGACCTCGGGGACGTATTTTTGCCCAATGGGACATTCATTTGAGCAATAGTAATTACAAAGCTTCGGTTCGTTATATCCTTGCGCCATACAGAGTATTTCCTCGGGATAAGCTACGGTCTTTTCGTTTTCTATCTTTTCAATACGCTCTGCTGATACAGACCCTAATATCTCCTCTGCCTTTTCACGGGTATAGCCCAGCTTTTCTCTTGTAAGCTGATAGATGTTTTTATTTTCTTTTACGGATGCCCTGCCCATATTTACCTCGTCGAAATGTATTTAAGTATATGATATCATATATAATATTTTAGTCAATCGTTATTTTAACAAAATAACTGCTTTTATTTTGTTGTCATGGTTAAATAGATGTCTTGATTTATTTATTAAAATATGGTATAGTATTTTCAATTCAATTATACGGAGAAAACAAATGGAAAAAATGTGGGCAGGCCGCTTTGCAAAAGAGCTTGACGTAGCGGCAAACGATTTTAACTCTTCAATAAGATTTGACTCTAAGATGTACCGTGAGGACATCACAGGCTCTATGGCGCATGCGGCAATGCTTGGTGCTAAGGGCATCATCCCCAAGGAGTCAAGTGAAAAGATAATAGAGACTCTCGGCTATATCTTAGCCGATATTGACGACGGAAAGCTTGAGTTCGATATGAACGCCGAGGATATACATATGTTTATCGAGGCAGAGCTGACAAAGCGTATAGGCGATATAGGCAAGCAGCTTCATACCGCACGCAGCCGTAACGATCAGGTTGCTCTTGACCTTAAGATGTATATGAAGACCCGTACCGACGAGGTTATCGAGCTTACACGTAATCTTATGGGAGCGCTCCTTGATATAGCAAAGGAGCATAAGGCGACCATTATGCCCGGCTATACCCATCTTCAGCGTGCTCAGCCCGTAACTCTCGGTCACCATATGATGGCTTACGCTATGATGTTCAGCCGTGATATCCGTAGACTGCAGAACGCAAAGGCTCTTATGAACACCTCTCCTCTCGGCTCCTGTGCTCTTGCAGGTACTACCTACGATACCGACCGTGATATGGTAGCAGCCGAGCTTGGCTTTGACGGTGTGGCGCTTAACAGCCTTGACGGAGTAAGTGACCGCGACTACTGCGTTGAGCTTACTGCTTGCTTCTCTATAATTATGATGCACCTCTCCCGCCTCTGCGAGGAGATTATCATGTGGTCAAGCTGGGAATTTAAGTTCATCGACCTTGACGACAGCTATTCCACAGGCTCGTCCATCATGCCCCAGAAGAAGAACCCCGATATGGCTGAGCTTATCAGAGGTAAGACAGGCCGTGTTTACGGTGATCTTATAGGTATTCTCACCGTTCTTAAGGGTATTCCCCTTGCATACAACAAGGATATGCAGGAGGACAAGGAGGGCATATTTGATGCGGTTGAGACCGTTTCTGCATGCCTTTCCATCGCTACCCCCATGCTTGCAACCATGAAGGTGAATAAGGAAAATATGTACCGTGCCGCAGGCGGCGGATTTATCAACGCCACCGACTGTGCTGACTATCTTGTCAAGAAGGGAATGCCCTTCCGTACAGCGTATAAGATAGTAGGTCAGAGCGTGGCTATGTGTATCGAAAACCGTACCACTCTTGAGGAGCTTCCTTTAGAAAAGTACAAGGAAATGAGCGAGCTCTTTGAGGAGGATATCTACGAAGCCATAAACCTTGAGACTTGTGTGAATAAGCGTATCTCCAAGGGCGGAACCTGCGTGGCATCTGTTGAAGCGCAAATTGAATATATAGAGAAATTTCTCGGTTAAACAAAGCCATCCCATAAAAGGGATGGCTTTGTTTATGTAAAAACTGTTATATATTTGTATATGTTATAAATACCTATTGCAAAATGCCATTTTTTGTGTCATGCATTTTGGATAATGCCGTAGTATGCACTATAGTGCGGCTGTGTATAACGAAACATATTAACAAACGCTGGAAGTATGGGCAACCGTAATGAAGCAGTATCCTCTTGAGCCTTCATACAAGATACCCGGCGGTGTAGAGTTCATCTTCAGACCTACACTTGGTACCACCGAGCTTAACAAGTATTTCTTCGCTGACGGTTCAAGTCAGGAGGGAATCGAGATCGGTATGAGGATCTTCATAAACGGTAAGGCGATGGATATCATGTACGACGATGCAAACGGCGACAAGATCGTAAGCATCGTATACACCGAGGGCAGAGCTTTTGAGATATCTATCAACGGCGAGGTCTATGCAGCAGGCGTAGGCGATGTAGTGATCCATTCTCTCATGAAGTCCGAAACAGGCGCAGAAAGAATGGGCGATGCCGTAGTTCTTTCCGAAGCCAACGCTTAAAAGGAGGTCAAAAAAAGATGAAAAAGTTTTATAACAAACCCG
>JAZRQH010000087.1:0-13901 GCA_045649645.1 Eubacteriales bacterium | reverse complement strand
GGTAGCAAACCTTTTCGGTATCGGTGCTAACAGCTTTATGTCCCGTTCTTTAGGTGAAAAAAAGCCCGGGAATGCTAAAAAAGCCTCTACCTTCGGCTTTTACGGTTCCTTTATAGCGGTAGGGATCCTGATACTTATTTTAAATATTTTTAACACCCCGATCCTTCGGATGGCAGGAGCGGTAACACCCTCCACGCTTGAGTATACCCGTACCTATCTTTTCTGGACCTTTACTGTAGGCGGTATACCCACGGTAGGCTCTATGGTGCTGGCGCACCTTATCCGTTCCGAGGGAAACACCAAGCAGGCGAGCATTGGAGTTGCCCTTGGCGGCATACTGAATATAGTCCTTGACTGGATCTTTGTCGACGGCTTCAGTATGGGTATAGGCGGTGCGGCGATTGCTACCTTTATATCCAATTTTGCAGGCTTTGCTTATCTTTTGACAGTGGTACTGCGAACCAAAGAGAGCGTAATAACCCTCAATCCCCTGAAGCTCAGATTTGAAAAGAGCATTATCAGCTCTGTAATACTGGTAGGCATACCCGCCGCTGCGGTCATAATCCTCGGCACGGTAGCCAACGTTCTTCTTACCAACTCCATGTCCTCTTACGGCGATATCTCTATTGCCGCACAGGGAACCGTCCAGAAGATAGGCTCTGTGGGAATACAGATAACAGTAGGTCTGACACAGGGTATAATGCCGTTGCTGGGCTACTGCTACGGTGCGGGGAATATAAAGAGATTCAGATCGGTCAGCAATCTTTCCTTTGCGATACTTGCCGTCTATGCAGGATCCTGCCTTGCGCTTGCTGAGTTGTTTGCAGAGCCGCTGCTTTGCGTATTCACCACCGAAGCACAGACGGTTGAGAAGGGAATAGCCTTTATCCGTATATGGTTCTTATGTGTACCGGGTATGTGCTTCACCAACCTTTTCGGCGCAATATTCCAGTCTATGGGTAAATGGCTTCAGTCGCTTCTGCTCTCGGTGTTCCGACAGCTTGTAGTGCTTATCCCCTTGCTTATAATTCTTAAGAATTTCGGCGGAGAGACAGGTCTTATGAGCGCTCAGCCTATAGCCGATACACTGACCCTTGTGATAGGATTTGTAATGTACATTATCATAATGAGAAAGATGAAAAAAGTCTCGGTATGACCGAGACTTTTTTATATTATTTGATTTCACTTGACTTTATCGTTGTAATATGGTAAAGTATTACAGAGGTGATTATATGAACGCCAATGAGAGAAGAAAAGCAATAATCGATACTCTGAGAGGAAGCGAGACCGCCGTCAACGGTGCTGCTTTAGCCGACAAATTCGGTGTTTCCCGTCAGATAATCGTCAGCGATATTTCTGTCCTTAAGGCAGAGGGCTTTGATATACAGTCCACCCACAGCGGATATATTCTGACCGTGTCCGAGTTTGTGAAAAAGACCTTTAAGGTGCGTCACACAAGAGAACAGACAGAGGACGAGCTGAGCTTGATCATAGGTCTGGGTGGCAGGGTAGAGAACGTATACGTATGGCATAAGGTCTACGGTCGCATAGAGGCGACTCTGGGTATCGCCTCAAATGACGATATAGAGCGGTTTATGGAGGGTGTACGAAGCGGCAAATCCACCGAGCTTATGAACATAACCGGCGGTTATCACTATCATACGGTATCCGCTGACAGCAAGGGTACCCTTACCGAGATAGAAAACGCCCTTACCCAAAAGGGATATATAGTTCCCGAGATCGATGTATAATATAAGAGCAACCGTACAGGCTGCTCTTTATTGATATTATTAAACTGTTAATAAAATATTGACAAACAACACCATCTCTGTTATAATATTAACATAATTTGTGTTAATATTAACACTTACTGCTTATTGGAGGTATTTATGGTTGAGTTCTTAAAGATCAATGCAGATTTGAGCGTAATCTTCCTTTGTGCCTTGGGAGTAATTCTCTCATTGCTTTTGGTTACGGGTATCAAAAGGGTCAGGATAGATGATCCGAGGATGAATGAGATATCGTCCTACATCAAGGGCGGTGCTATGGCATATCTGTACCGTCAGTACAGGATACTCGCCATATTCCTCGCGGTTATGTTCGTGCTTCTCGGCTTCCTTCCCGGTCTTGGATTCGGAGTAGCCGTGGCATTCCTTTTCGGCGCGGTGCTTTCCTGCGCTGCGGGATATATGGGTATGCGTACCGCGGTCATATCAAACGTAAGAACCGCGCAGTCCGCAAAGAAGGGTCTGGGTGCCGCGTTTAAGATAGCATTCTCGGGCGGTGCCGTTATGGGTGTATTAGTTGTATCCATTGGTGCCTTCGGTGTGGCTCTTGTATCATATATAATGCGACTTATCGATCCTAACGTTGATCCCGATATAGTAAACCGACTTCTCACAGGCTTCTCTCTGGGAGCAAGCTCGGTGGCACTTTTCTGCCGAGTAGGCGGAGGTATCTATACCAAGGCGGCTGACGTAGGTGCAGACCTTGTAGGTAAGGTCGAAGCGGGTATTCCCGAGGATGACCCCAAGAACCCTGCGGTTATCGCGGATAACGTAGGTGACAACGTAGGTGACGTTGCGGGTATGGGTGCAGACCTCTTTGAGAGCTACGTTGGCTGTATTATCGCAGCACTTCTCCTGGCAGCAGATAACCAGAACCATATTCAGGCATACCACATTCTCCTTCTTGTGGCAGGCGGTCTCTTTGCCTCCTTTATAGGTATAGTTATCACAAGACTTTTAAAGACCAAGGATGCGGCGCTTTCTCTCAATATCGGAACCTACGTATCCTCTGCACTTCTTGTGGGAGCAAGCTATCTTGTTTTCAGTAAGAACGTTTATTTCTTCCTCTGTGTTGTTTGCGGTATCATCGCAGGTGTTCTTATAGGTAAGCTCACCGAGATATATACCTCGGCTCAGTATAAGACGGTCAAGAAGATCGCAGAATCCGGTGAGACGGGCAGCGCTACCAACATTCTTTCAGGTTACGCCGCAGGTATGAAGAGTACAGTTTGGCCGATCCTTGTTATTGCGATAGTTATAGTAATTTCATACACTCTCGGTCTCAAGACCGACAGCAGTATCACGGGTATAGATCAGAACTGCGGACATATAGGTGTCGTTCTTGCAGCACTCGGTATGCTTGCAACCGTCGGTATGATAGTTTCTGTCGATGCTTACGGTCCCATAGCGGACAATGCAGGTGGTATTGCACAGATGAGCGGGCTCGACGATTCGGTACGTGAGATCACCGACAACCTTGACAGCGTAGGTAACACCACTGCCGCTATCGGTAAGGGCTTTTCCATAGGCTCTGCGGCTCTCACCTCCTTGGCGCTTATAGTTTCATATACCCACGCGGTAGGTCTTACCACTATCAATATTTTTGATGCCAACGTACTCGGAGGCTTGCTTATCGGCGGTATGCTGTCTTATCTTTTCTCCTCTATGACTATAAACTCGGTATCCAAGGCGGCAAACCATATGATAGCCGAGGTTCGCCGTCAGTTCAAGGAGCGTCCCGGTATCATGGCAGGCACGGAAAAGCCTGATTATGAAAAGTGCGTTGATATCAGTACTAAAGCGGCTATCCGCGAGATGATACTCCCCGGCATTATAGCTATCGCCGCTCCCATCATAGTAGGTATTATCCCCGCTCTCGGCAAGGAAGCCCTTGCAGGCCTGCTTATCGGTGCTACCGTAACAGGCGTGCTTCAGGCTATCAGTATGTCAAACTCGGGCGGTGCCTGGGACAACGCAAAGAAGTACGTTGAAGAAGGCCATCACGGCGGCAAGAACAGCGAAGCTCACAAGGCTTCCGTCATCGGTGATACCGTAGGCGATCCCTTAAAGGACACCGCAGGTCCCTCCCTTAACATTCTCATCAAGCTTATGAGTATAGTTGCGGTGGTATTCGCACCTCTGTTCCTTTAATAAACAACGGTCCCCTTGGAGCGATCCAAGGGGATGTTTTGGAGTATTCAATGAAAAAGAAAATATCATTAATACATATATTGTTCGGAATATACTTAGTATTACTTATCTGGATAATCCTTTTTAAGCTGGCATTTTCTTTTGAGGATATCAGGCTGATGTTTGGGTACAGAGCTGTAAATCTTATCCCCTTTTACTATGATAACGAGGTAAGCATACACTTCAGGGAGGTTGTGGAAAACCTTCTCATTTTTATCCCCTTCGGATTATATCTCGGTATGTGGGGGATAAAGCTCGGTAAGTCTGTTTTAACAGGATTTATATTCAGCCTTACTATGGAGGTATGTCAATATATCTTAACCTTGGGTGGAAGCGATATTACCGATATTATCACAAACACTCTCGGTACTCTTATCGGAGCAACACTTTATCTTATACTGTCTTTGATTTTCAAAAATAAAGCTAAGCTCGATAAGGTACTCAATATACTTGCACTCACGGTTACGGTGTTATTTGTAAGCTTTATACTTTTTATATTGATAGTGTCACGTTAAAACAGCCCTGCAAAAGCAGGGCTGAATTTTTTATTTATAAGTTTCCATTGCCTCTTCAAGGCTCATGCCGCCCGCTATAGCCTCTTTACGCTTAGCGTTTACGGATTGTATTTCCTTCATTCTTTCGCCGGTGAGCTTATAACCCTTCATAGCGATGAGCGTTGCGATCCACGCAACCATAGGAACGATACAGAAGAGAACTATAACTACCCAATTCATACCGTCGGTGTAAGGTGTAGCCTTGGTAGGCAGACCCTTGATTCCGATTATGGTAACCGCAATGGAAACAACCGTAGCCGCAAGGGAGGAGACCAGCTTATCCACAAGGCTGAACAATGTTCCCATTATACCGGGAACAAATTTGCCCGAAACGTAGGTCTCATAGTCGGCACAGTCGGCAACCATAGGGATAGGCATATCGGCGGTGGCGTAGTATGCACCGTAGCCGATGCCGAACAGAGCGATAAAGAGAATTGTATAGAGATTGAGCGAAAGCTTTCCGTCGACCATAAGGCTGAGATTGAATGCGGGAACACCCTGCTTCCATAAGAGAAGAAGTGCCAGTACTCCCACGTAGCAGATAAGAGCTACGGTCACGTATCTCATAAGGCTTGCCTTCTGTCCCTTTTTCTGGGAGGTGCGTATGGTCAGAAGGAAGAAGGGAACAGAGAATACGTAGCCAAGCACCATCATAGGCAGATAGAGTCCGTCATAGTTGCCCATCATGGCACCGTAGAGCATACAGAGAACGTTTGCGTTGGTGGCAATAGCAAGAGCCAGCTTGCAGCCGCCGCCCGCTACCATAAGCCTCTGTATGGGCTTGTTTGATCTGATAATTGAGATATAGTCTTTTATCTTTATCTTTTCCTGCTTTGCACCAAGACCGAAATATTTTTCGTTGTCCTTTTCCCATATACCTATTATGGAAAGGATGGTCAGAAGCACCGACATTGCAATTCCTATAGGAGTCATAACCGCAAACCAGTTTGCGTTATAGTCACCTATAAAGCGGTCTCCCGCAAGTATGGGACCTACAAACTGCATAACACCCATTCCCGCAAGTGAGCCTACGGTGTTGAAGAGAGTAAACATAGGTCTCTGCTTCGGATCGTCTGTAAGTACGGGCTGTGCGGCACGGGTCACCGAGGTCTGGAAGGTGTAGCCGATTACCCATATCGCGTACAGAAGGGTGAAGGCAAGATACCTTGCCCACATAGCAGAGGCGGGTATCATGGGAGTAAATACGTATAACGCGATAACGGATGCCGACATTATAACGTTACCTATTACCATAAATGGTCTGAACTTTCCGAAGCGGGTATTGGTCTTGTCCATCAGAGCACCGATGATGGGGTCGGTTATTGCATCAAAGAGACGCATTACCGTTACCATGATGGATGCAAAGCCCAGAAGTCCCAGCACGTTCTCGCCAAAGGTGGCAATATAGGAAAGTATCAGTACAAAATATACGTTTGTAGCACCGTTGTTAAGCGGAAACAGCACAAGCTGATAGAGCTTGGCACGGTTAGTAGTTGTCATACCCAGTTTTCTCCCTTTCCGTCAGTCTTCTTGAGCTTATAGTCGGGGTCAGGCTTGTCTGTGTGTCGTATAAGGGCAGTGTCACGGTATTCACCCGACACAGCTTCGATTTTAATTTCACCGTCAAGCACAACGCGGAACTTGAATATCTTATCGCCCTTTTTGGTCTCAAGCTTCTTGCCGTTAACGTAGAGAGTAACACTGTCAAGGTTAGAGTAAACCTTTACCTCGGTTATCTTGTCGGTACGGTTGATATAACGCTTGCCGCAGATATGGACGAAGCTTTCCTTTGACCAGTACGCCTTGTAGAGATAGAAGGCGTCCTTTTTCGTTTTGCGGTCAAAGGTGATAAGACCCTTGTGATTCATACCCGGCTCGCCGCCCTGGTCTCTGGCGTCTGCTGCAAAATCAAACATATTCCATAGATGGGTAGCCCACATAAAGGGTCGCTTTTCAAAGCATTTAAGCATATGCTCGTGATATATAGTCTGATATTCCTCGGTGTGGTCGCCTCTTCTCGGCTTTGAGGAATGAAGATTAGGCATTGCCTCACATCCGTATTCCGAGTAACCCAGCGGTCTGTTGGGAAATACGGTATGGAAGAAATCTATCCACAGCTCGTTGAGCCACAGCCCCGGAACGTACCAGCCGAGATAGAGATTCCAGCTTACAAGGTCGGTTATGTGAGCCACGGGGTTAAAGGGTCCGCACACCGCATAGCATGCAAGGACCGTCGGTCGGTTGGGGTCGAGACGGTGAGCCAGCTCGTTAAGCACACGGTGGTTGTCACGCATATCACGGCGGTGACGCCATCCCGATATGGTTATCTCGTTCGACATACCCCAGGTTACGATACAGGGATGATTGTAGTTCTGTATTATAAGCTCCTTGAGCTGTGATACCGTATTTTCTCTGCCGTTTGGCATATGCTCTGAGATATAAGGGATCTCCGCCCAGACTATGAGACCGTATCTGTCGCACAGGTCATAGAAATATTGGTCGTGCTGATAGTGGGCAAGGCGTACGGTGTTTGCTCCCACCTCACGGATAAGCTCTATGTCCTCCTCGTGATGACAGGGAAGCAAAGCGTTGCCTATGCCTTTGCGGTCCTGATGACGGCATACTCCTCTTAAGGGATAGGATCTTCCGTTTAAGAAAAATCCCTTTTTCGGATCTACCTTAAATTCACGCACACCGAAATGAGAGGTAACGGCGTCCTTTATCTCCCCGTTTACCCACAGCTCCGCACGGCAGGTATAGAGATACGGATCCTCGATGCCCTGCCACAGACGGACGTTTTCTATCTTCATTTCGCATTCCTTACCCTGTCCGCAGGCAACCCTGTTACCCTCTGCGTCAAGGATAGTTACCTTCACCTCACCGTCCTTTACGTCGTGCCAGGTCTTGACCTTGACTCTGCCGTCGGTATAGGAATTTATGATAAGCCCCGTACCGCCGTAGCAATCGAGATGAAAATGATCCTTGTTTACAGTTATAAGATTTACGTCGCGGTATATTCCACCGTAGAAGGTGAAGTCCGCCTTCTGAGGATATACTCGGTCGTTTACAGAGTTATCGGCATATACCTTAAGCTCGTTTACCGCCTTCAGGTTATCGGTTATATCGCATCTGAAGGTAGAGTATCCGCCGTCGTGATTTATCACGTTGACGCCGTTAAGTATGACCTCTGCAGATGCGTTTACACC
Source organism: Eubacteriales bacterium (assembly GCA_045649645.1). Taxonomy (GTDB): domain Bacteria; phylum Bacillota; class Clostridia; order Oscillospirales; family CAG-272; genus RGIG7300. Next base: position 6,164 of record JAZRQH010000087.1, on the reverse strand, counting down.
TCTGAACTCAAGGTATACTCTTTGATCCTCCTTAACTTCGGGCGCATCAAAAAAGGTGTCGTAGCAACACCGTCCTCTTTTATAATCGTTACCGCCGTCCTGACCGTCGATATTGTTCCATGTGTGAGGAATCTCCACAGGGTATCTGTTGCCGTCAAGATCGGTGAACTGCCAGTTTTCTGTTATTTTTTCGGTTTTTCTCATTTTACCCTCTTGTAAAATTTGTATAATGTTAGTATACTATATATAGATACAAAATGTCAATATCAACAATTAATATACAGAATTCTCTTATGAGGAGGAAAATCGATGAAAAGGATAGCATCATTGATATTATGTTTGGCAATGCTCTTTACGGGACTTTGCTTTAATATAACGGCTCATGCTGAGGACGTGCGTGTAGCGGATTCCAACACCTTAAACGACTGGAAGCATCTTTTCGGAGACGAGGTCATCCATACGGGAAACGCAGGTGCGGTCTGGTCGGACAAGAGCGTTTTGACAGACCCGTCGGTGCTGGGATTTGAGCTTACCGATGACAGCAATTTTGCCGTAGCTCTTTCCGCTCTTGCATCTGAGATGAATATCGTTGGATATTCGGGTATTCCCACTGATACTATGCTCATAATCGAATCGAGTGATACAAAAACGGCAACAGATTATATCGAAAAAGCCGCAAAGACGATATTTGCTTCAAATAACCATAACCGCATAGGCGCGGTCATATTCTCAAAAGGAGATTCCTATATCCTGCCCATAGCTAAGTATTCCTCTGATGTTTCGGCATCCCTTACAAGGATAGATAAATGTCAGAACTTCCAGCAGGCTATGTATAAGGCTTACGAGCTCTTTATGGAGGTCGAGGATACTGCCATTGAGGGCGAGGGAATACAGTCGGGAAGCAAGCGTCTGCCTGTGTGCCTTATGATGACCAAGAGTAAGTTTTCAGAGGCGTCGAGCAGCTTCGCAGACCTTTCGGCAGCCGATCTTACGACAGACAATGAAGAATACGCCCATCTCGTGCCCTTTGCAATGCAGCTTACCGCCGCATATGCCAAGGCAATGGTAGAGGCTCACTATGACCACGAAGCGTTCGTTTATACCCTTGGCAGCGTGTCCGAGCTTTTTGATACAAAGGCAGCCGGTGCTTGCTGGGACATTTATGAAGCAGCGCCCGTCGGCTCCTCTGTTCAGCTTGCATCCGGTAAGGAGTGGGTGCGTGACAACGGCGGCTACTGGCAGACCCTTTATAAGAGCTTTGAAAAGCCGGGATATACCTTATCCCGTGATTTTATCACAGAATATTATCCCTCCGAATCTCATTTTGATACGGTAATAGGCGAGATCATAGAACATTCTCTCCACGATCCTACCTATGTAGAGGGAGGGGATGACCGTATCGGCGGATACATCGAGTTTATCGACGATATCGGCAGATATATGGAGGTCAAGGATATCAAGGGTATCCGTCTTGCAGGTGCGCTTTATTCGGGCGAGGCTTTGGCTCGCAACTTCGTTCCCGGCGGCGGAAATCTTGGATCTGTTTCTTCCCCCAACGAGCTTGGTAACGAGATGATCTGGGCGGTAATGGAGCGTCTCGGCATAGAGGATCTTTCGGTTGCCCATCAGCTTATATCCCTTGCATACCGTGCGGGACAGCTGAGCTATAATTCGGAAACTGGAGAATACAGCAACTATATCGGCTGGTACGCCGACAAGGACGGTAAGTTCATCGGTCACGCCAAGGACAGCGATACCGTATATCCCGAGGACGCTGTGTTCTATAACAAGTCCTACGGCTTTACCGGGGCCGTAGCCGACGGATACCGTGCAACAGATATGATGTACGTATCGGTGCAGGTGCATACCCGCATCGCAACAGGAACGCAGGCGGTCATTTTCCGTGTTCCCGCGGCACTTATCCCGGTGATCTCCTACAACGTTTCCTTCTCGGGCGAGAGCTTTGAGGATCCGGGAGAGATTACCCTTGAGCGTAACGATAAGATATGGGTGGATACCGTAGGCGACGGCAAGGTGGACAAAGAGGTAGATATCACTCCCATACGTCTCGTATACGAGGTAGGCGTAAGGGAAGAGATAGACGATATAACGGTACATAACTTAGTTGATTCCTCCTACGAGCATATCAAGGACGGGGTATATACCTTCTATACCAACCGCTGGGATACTGACGATATCGGTCATTCCCATCCTTCCAAGGCAAAGAATACAGTATCCTTCTTCTCACCCTCCCCTGAGAACGAGAGATATTATTATACTCAGAACACCATCGTTTATGAGCTTAACGACGGAGAATATACCCCCTGTAAGGCAGAGGTCGCACCCGTGCACGAGCCGGGAAAGCATTTCCGTCAGCATAACGTATACGAATACAGCGATAACGCCGAGGGCGGTAACGCTGTCATCCATACTCACTATGAAGAGATAAGCGAAAGCACTCTTTCAAAGGCAGAGCGCACCGACAACGGTAACTGGTATATACCCAAGGGAACTGTATACAGCTTCTTTGAAGATCATGAGCATCTTAAGAGTGAAAACAAAACAGGTACCGTGCCCTACAGCCACTACGTCAACGTTGAGAGTATAGAGGGCGGTGCAGCGGAATACTACGTGGACTATATCCTCGGCAACAACGGTATGGCCACCCTTAAGGCAGCACAGGGCATCAAGCTCTCTGCCAAGGGGGATGAGACCATGAAGGGAAGAGCGGATACACTTTCCTTTGAGATAAGCGCCCCTGACGGTCAGTACCGCCTTGTAAGCTATAAGAACGGCAAGAGCGAAAAGAGCTTTGCCGTCAGCGGAGGCAAAGCCATAGTCGAGCTTGACCTTGATTCCGAGATCTACTTGGTAGATCTTCCCGAGGGCGCAGAGATAGATATCGGTATGCTCACTGAGGGAAAGGATTACAGTGCCAAGGACACGGAGAAGATCAAGCTTACGGTTGAAAAGTCAGCTATTATTGATGCCGACTTTGTAACCACACTTACTCCTCCCACAGATAGCGGCAGCATTGTGCTGACCTGTGATGTTGTCCATCCTCTGGGCGAGGGCGCAGATGCAACGTATCACGAATTTAAATTCAACGTAAGCTACGCTGATGTTACCGACACCGTGATCCTTCGTCACGGCGAAAGCAGGATCCTTACGAATATTCCCGTAGGAGCCGAGGTTACACTTACACAAGCTGAGATTCCTGCAGGCTTCACCTCGGATAAGGACAAGCTTACACTCAGTATAGACAAGGCGGGAATATATCTTGCAGACTTTGTCAATACCTACTCACCCAAGGCGGTAAGCGCAGCCAACGTCAGTCTTACGGGTGATATTGAGCTTATAGGCAGAGAGCTTCTGACCGGAGACAAGTTTACCTACCGACTCCAACGTTTCAACGGCAAGAGCTGGGATGATATGGCAGAGCTTACCGCTACCAAGGACAAGCCTGACTTTGATTTCACCGCATATATATCCGCCGAGAGCTTCAAGGCACCCGGTGTATATTCCTACCGTGTTATGCCGGTCATTGCGGAAAATCCCCATAACGGCATCACCTTTGACAAGATGGTGCGCTGGTTTGAGATAATCGTCACCGACAATAACTGGGACGGAAGCTATGAGATAAGTAGCATAGTAGGCCTTAACGGAGGTATAGTTGCCAAGAACAATAACAAGTGGCAGCTACACGCAAGCTTCTTCTCCGACTATAAGGCTACGGGAAGCGACGCCGTATCGGTAGTTGTGGACACGGTGGTACAGGGCAGGGAATACGCCCCCCTTGACGGATTTATCTACGGACTCTATCAGAACGGGAAGCTTGTACAGACTCTTCCTGTAAGTGATATCGACGGCGAATCTGTGCTTACACTCAGCTATTCGCCTGCTGATATCGGTAACAGTATAGAATATACCGTAAAGCAGATAATACCTGATACTCCCATATCCGATATGGCGTATTCGGATAAGGAATATAAGCTCACTGTCAAGATAGAGGACGACCTTATGGGTAATGTCAAGGCAAGCATCACCTTTGAGGGCAAGACCGCAAGAGAGGCCCACCTTACCTTTATCAACGAATATCTGCTTGCGGCTACGAATAACACCATTACCGATACCGACAAGGCGACAACGGATACTACCACAGTAAAGCAGGATAAGGACACCAAACCTGTTCCTCCGGGATCTACCTCACCTATGACAGGTGATAACGGAATAGTGTTCTGGGGAATAATGCTTCTTGCAAGCACTGCCATAATCGTAATTGTTATATGCACAAAGAAAAGAAAGACCGTCAACTGACGGTCTTTTTCAGTAAACTGTAGAAACTACTCTAACGTGTTCTTTAATTTATAAAAAAGATTGTGGTTTCGCCCCACAATCTCCCGTGTGTGAACAGAAGAAAAGATTGTGGTCTCACCCCACAATCTCTGTGAAATAACAGAAAAGAGATTGTGGTTTTACCCCACGATCTCGGATAAAGCGTTATCAATCGAGGTTTTGGGTTCACCCATACTCTTGGAGGGGATTGTTGACATTGTTTTGCTTTTTTGACTTCGGGTGGCATATTGACTTCTTTACCAATAAGATATATAATGAGATTGTGGTTTTGCGCCACAATCTCGTTTGTTTTTTGAGGTGTATTATGAGTAAAAAGGAAAAACAAGGCGTTTTAGATCAAAGCAAACCCCCGGTTTTTAATCTCTATAACCGTACGTATTTGCAGTCGATGGAGTTGTTTTCAAATTCGTATCTGAATATAGATTCTTCCTTGACAAGTAACAGAATTTTGGTTGAGCTGTATTTACATGATGGATATACTGCCGCCAATCTTTCTAAGCTCTTGGGCATAGATCGAAGCCATATAGCAAGGGTTGTAAGAGACCACGTTAAAGAAGGCTTCGTTATCAGAAACAACTGTCCTACAGACGCAAGGATCCTTGAATTACACCTGACCGAAAAAGGAGTGACCCGTGCCGAGGAATATATCAAAATATCTGAGAAGGCGGTGTCCGAAAAAATAGAGACTTTAAGCGAGATAGACAGAAAGAGACTTATAGAGGCATTTAATACCATAAACGATATTTTGAAATATTGACTTTGAACTCTAAAAAGAGTATAATTAAATCAATATATTGAAAACTCAACAAAGGAGATAAATATGGATCAGAAGTACGAAGCATTATTTACCCCCTGGAAGATAGGCAATGTGGAGATCAAGAACCGCATTGTTATGTGTCCTATGGGTGGTACATCCCTGTTCGGATGGTTTGAGCTTGGCGGTTGCAATTTTGATAAGGAAGCCGCAAAGCTGTTTTTGGAGAGAGCAAACAATAACGTAGGTCTTATCATCCCCGGTATTGCACCTCTCAGAGACAGCTTCTGGGGAAAGTGGCTTTGGCAGAATCCCAAGATGTTTGAGGATCTCAAGGTGTTTATGGACGAGATCCATAAAACAGGTGCAAAGCTCTTTGTTCAGCTTACCGCAGGTATGGGACGCTCCTGGGCAATAACCGAGCTTGTTGCTCCCTTACATAAAAACAAGTTTACCCGTGCGCTTATCAAGCCTATTATCGATACCAACCACGAGCTGGCATCCCCCAGCCCCCAGCCCTCCCGCTGGGCTCACGATATCATCTGTCCCGAGATGACAGTTGAGCAGATCCACGAGATCATCGAGGCATTTGCCAAGACAGCTAAGCTCTGCCGTGATGCAGGCGTTGACGGTGTCGAGGTTCATGCAGTTCACGAGGGATACCTGCTTGACCAGTTTGCAATAGAATTCTTCAACAAGCGTACCGACGATTACGGCGGAAGCTTTGAGAACAGATACCGCTTTGCAGCAGAGGTAGTTAAGGCTATCAAGGAAAGCTGCGGTGACGATTATCCCGTATCTCTGCGTTACTCTGTAGAATCCAAGATGAAGGGCTTCTGCGAGGGTGCTATGCCCGGTGAAGAGTATAACGAGGTTGGTAGAGCAATGCCCGAGTCCGAAAAGGCTGCAAAGTACCTTCAGGACGCAGGCTACGATATGCTTAACTGCGACAACGGTACCTACGACTCCTGGTACTGGGCTCATCCTCCGATGTATATGCCCGAGAACTGTAACCTTGAGGACGTAGCTCATATCAAGGAATTCGTTGATATCC
>JAZRQH010000086.1:0-12252 GCA_045649645.1 Eubacteriales bacterium | reverse complement strand
GTATTACGACCGTGGCTTGCGTATAATAGAGATATACAAGCATCAGTTTGAGTTCTTACCCAAGATAATTGCGGATATCAAAAACCGTAACTACCGCTTTATCATCTATATGGACGACCTTTCCTTTGAGGAAAACGAGGTTGAGTACAAGTACTTAAAGGCAGTGATCGAGGGCGGACTTGAGGTAAGACCCGACAACGTGCTTATCTACGCCACATCCAACCGCTGGCACCTTATCAAGGAGACCTGGGCTGACCGTAAGGATATTCAGGTGCAGAACGACGTTCGCCACTCCGACACAATGGAAGAAAAGCTCTCGCTCTACGACCGCTTCGGCGTTACCATCAACTATTCCAAGCCCGACCAGAAGAACTACTTTAATATTGTCACCGAGCTTGCTCACCGCAATAATATCAATATCTCAGACGAGGAGCTTATAAACAAGGCAAGAGCCTGGGCAATGCAGCACGGCGGCAGAAGCGGACGTACCGCACAGCAGCTCATCAACCATCTACTGGGACAGCAGACGGTTGATAATGCGTAATTTGGAATTCGTTATGCGTAATTGTTTGTGACGAGAGGATAATATGAGATTCAGAGAAAAATTAGCAAGATTTATGTACGGAAGAAACGGCTTTGACCGTTTCTGTCTGGGACTTTTGTGGACGGCGGTTCTGCTGTCTGTATTAAATATCTTTATCCGCACACCGATAATATGGATTCTCGAGGATATTGTTATCATATACTGTATCTTCCGAGCCCTGTCAAAAAATATCTACAAAAGACAGCGTGAAAATCAGGTCTTTATGAGGATATGGGGCAAGATCAAGGGCTTTTTTAAGCTCCAGAAGAACCGCTTACGTGACCGCAAGACCCACGTTTACCGCGTGTGTCCCCACTGTAAGATAAACCTCAGACTCCCCAGACGCAAGGGAACACATACAGTAAAGTGCCCCAAATGCGGCCTGAGATTTGACGTTAAAGGATAGAAAAAAGCCTTCTGTGGAAGGCTTTTTTTAAATGCAAAGTGCAAAATGCAAAATGCAAAATTATGGTTGAAAACCGCCTTGGCGGTTTTCTTTCTATTTAAAAAACATCTCAAGTATCTTGAACTTCAGCTTATATCTGGGACTTTCTCCCTCGGTGAGTATCCTTATCTGGGACGGTGTAAAGCCTGCCTCCTTTAAGGTGCTCTCCGGCTTTGCGGCTGAGGTGCATAGGGGAGGGTAGAGCACACACCACCAGTTCTGCCCCTCGGCGTCTCCTATAAGTACCCTGAGGGAAAGATAGGTGCCTGCAGGCATTCTTACCCCCTCGTATTCGCGGGTGGGATAGTACTCGTTATCAAGGGTAACGTGGACCGCATAATCGTAGCCCTCGTCGTATATTCTGTTCTGTGCGGCGATGGTTATATCGTCCCGTATATCCTCTACCTTGCACTGAGCGTCGTAACGTGTACTGCATCCCTCTATCTCCTCGGAAACAAGCTCAAGAACACTGTCACGAACCTTAAGCTTAAGCGCCTGATCCTCATCAGAGTCAGAGTTTGCAAGGACGTGGAGGCGTATGGCGGAATCGTACACCTGAGCCTCGCCCTCAAGAGGTAAAAGGGGCAGCAGCACCGCCGCCATGAAAACTAACGTACAAAAACAGATCAGTACCTTTTTTATCATATGTTCAATTCCTCCGTTCATAGGTTATGTACCATTATCCGTCAGATACCTGAAAAATATTCAGCGGTGTATAAATTTTCTTACTCGGGGCATAATCAAAAAAACAAAACGGAGGACAAAATGTTATATAAGGGCTGCGAAAAGCGAATGATAAAGGTAAAGAACACAGGGAGCGAACTGTTTGAGGAGGCGTATTTTATCCTTAATAACAAAAACAGCGCCCGTGTGTCCCATACCGATATGATAAAAGAAGCCAACCGCCTTGTTTCAGAAAACACTATAGCCCTCCCCATCCCCAAAAAGCCTAAAAACGGAATAATGCAGTATATCATCGGCTTTTTGAGCGGAGTGGGAGTGGCGGCTATAATGATGACTTTCGTCATCATTTAATTCGTAATTCGGAATTCGTAATGCGTAATTGAAGGTAGCTTTTCTCCCGAGGCGAAAAGCTTTATTAATTTATTTTTGACACCCTCAGGTGTCAAAAAATACATTTAATTACGCATTCCGCATTACGCATTATGATCTGTAATGCAAGGCATTACAGATCATCTGCGTCCTGCACAGGCACGCTTTGTCTGGGATTCATATATATCTTGCCGCCTATACAAGCCGATTCTATGGCATCATGCACCTCACCTGTTATGCCTGTATACATTCCCAGCGGGTCGGTAAGGGTACCCTCGGAGCGGTATGCGTTTATGACCTCTTCGGTCTTTTCTTTGACTCTCTGGGCGCGTTTTTCTTTGCGTTTCATAGGTATATCTCCTTTGTGTTTCTGCTGTTAGTATGCACCGAGGTCGCTTATGTAATCTTGACAATATTTTCATCATATGATATAATTGATTGATTTGATTGATCGTACATTTTAATTACGCTTTGTCATGAACGCCCGGACAAAGCATTTACAGAAAGGAATTTTTATGGCAAAAAAGAAGAAAAGAATACAGGGTAAGCTGAAGGTCATGGCTCTTGGCGGTCTTAACGAGATCGGTAAGAATATGACCGTTGTCGAATTTGGTGACGATATAATCATCATAGACTGCGGACTTGGCTTCCCCGATGACGATATGCTGGGTATAGACCTTGTTATACCCGATATCACCTACCTTGAGCAGAACAGGGAAAAGATACGCGGTATCTTTCTTACCCACGGTCACGAGGACCATATAGGCTCTCTGCCTTACGTGCTTCGCAGTCTCGACGTGCCGGTATACGGCACCCGTCTCACCCTCGGTATCGTCCGCAATAAGCTTGAGGAGCACGGCTTAAACGGCAAGGTCACCCTTAACACCGTTGCTGCGGGAGATCATATAAAGGCGGGAGTGTTTGACGTAGAGTTTATCCGCGTTAACCATTCTATTGCAGATGCTTGCTGTCTTGCTATCATGACTCCTCTGGGATACGTTGTTCATTCGGGAGACTTCAAGCTGGACCTCACTCCCATCGAGGGAGAGATGATGGACCTTACCCGTCTGGGTGAGATAGGCAGAGAGGGTGTAACCCTGCTTATGTGCGAGTCCACAAACGTGGAGCATCCCGGCTATACTCCTACAGAGCGTAAGGTGGGTAAGTCCTTTGAGAGCATATTCCGTGCAAACGAGGATAAGCGTATCATCATCGCCACCTTCTCCTCAAACGTACACCGTGTACAGCAGATAATCAACACAAGCGTGCGTCATAACCGCAAGGTTGCCATCACGGGCAGAAGCATGCTGAATATAGTTAAATCGGCGGTAGAGCTGGGATATATGGATGTTCCCAAGGGCGTTCTTATAGATATAAACGAGATCAACCGCTACCCCAAGAATCAGATAACCGTTATCACCACAGGCAGCCAGGGCGAGCCTATGTCGGCTCTCTACCGTATGGCGTTCGGAGCTCACGACAAGATCGCTCCCGGCAGTGACGATCTTATCGTTATTTCTGCCCACGCTATCCCCGGTAACGAAAAGCTGGTGGGCAATATCACAAACGAGCTGCTCCGCTCGGGTGCGTCGGTATTCCACGATGCAGGCATCGAGGTCCACGTTTCGGGACACGCCTGCCAGGAGGAGATCAAGCTGATGCATGCTCTCATCAAGCCTAAGTACTTTATGCCGGTACACGGCGAGTTCAAGCACCTCTATCAGCATAAGGAGCTTGCCAACTCTATGGGCGAGACCGACGACCGCATATTTGTTATGGATATCGGTCAGGTCCTTGAGATAGACGAGAACGGTGCCAAGATCAACGGCATAGTTCCTGCGGGCAAGGTGCTTATCGACGGCTACGGAGTAGGCGACGTAGGTAATATAGTTCTCCGCGACCGCCGTCTGCTGTCACAGGACGGTATCATCATCGTTGTTGCCGGCGTTGACATAAACGAGAGATATCTGGTCAGCGGCCCCGACGTAGTGTCCCGCGGCTTTGTGTATGTAAGAGAATCAGAGGAGCTTATGGAGGAGATACGCCGTATCGCCTACGAGGCTCTGCAGAAATGCCTTGACAACGGTATGACCGACTGGAACAATATGAAGAACCAGATCCGCGATTCCCTTGGCAAGTTCCTCTATCAGCAGACCAAGCGTAAGCCCATGATCCTGCCCATAATAATGAACGTATAAAAAAAGCCTTCCTGCGGGAAGGCTTTTTTAAATGCGGAATGCGGAGTGCGAAATGCGGAATTAAAGGAAGCCTTTCTTCTTGGAAGAAAGGCTTTGATTTTATATAAGTTACTGTGAAATAATAACAGAAATACCCTTTTTGCTTGAGATGGTATATTCCTTCATTCCTTCGGGAATAAAATAACTGTCGCCCTTACATATCGGCTCGCCGTTGATATCGCCCTCGCCCTCAAGGCAGAGGATATGGCAGAAGCCTTCCTTTGTAAAGGTCATCTCACCCTCAAAATCGTACTTGTCTACCTTAAAGAACTCACAGTTTGCAAGGTTGTTTTCGGAGGTCTTACCTAAAGAATATCTGCATTTTTCAATATATTCTTCGGTGATATCAGCCATAGTGTCAAGAGACTCGTTTACGTGGAGCTCTCTTAGCGTTCCGTCCGCCTGAGGACGCATATAGTCGTAGAGACGGTAGGTGATATCGCTGTTCTCCTGTATCTCGGCGATAACGATGCCCTTGCATATGGCGTGGGTCAGACCGCTGGGTATAAAGTATACCTCGCCTGCCTTGACATTTATGTAGTTAAGATGCTCTTCAAGAGTTCCGTTTTCTATTGCGATTCTTATTTTTTCTTTGTCAAATTTTTCATTCAAGCCGTAAACGAGCTGAGCATCATCGGTTGCTTCAACTATATACCACATCTCGGTCTTTTCGGGATGAACCTGCACGGACAGGCTGTCGTTTGCGTCAAGGAACTTGACCAGGAGAGGGAAGTGCTCGGGATCGCCCAGATATTCCTTTAAGGTCATACCTGCGTACTCACCGTTTACTATGACCGAGTTTTCCTTTTCACGGACAGACAGCTCCCAGGTCTCTCCAAGATCCGAGGAATCAAAGGACTTGCCGTATTTGTCTCTGAGGGTCGTTCCGCCCCATACGACGCCCTTTTTATATGCGTCTAATTTAAGAGGATAAGCTTTCATGATAATTTCTTCTTTCTTTTTGGGATAAAATCATTATAACAGAAAACAATATAAATGTAAAGGGTGGAAACCCCATATTTCTTCCACCTTGAAAGGAGAAAAACAATGTCTAAGAACAACTACCAGAACAACTCTCAGAACAACTCTCAGAACAACTCTCAGAACAACTCTCAGAATAACTCTCAGAACAATTCTCAGAACAATTCTCAGAACAACTCTCAGAACAATTCTCAGAACAACTCTCAGAACAATTCTAAGAACAGTTCTCAGAACAACTCTCAGAACAAGACAAGTAACAGCTACAGATAAAATAAAAGGGGCAGTGCCCCTTTTATTTTTTTGTGCATATACTAACTATTAAAGGAGTGATATAATGCCAAATACAGACACAGGCTATCTTGTGGTGGCTGTATCTGCCGCAAGAGGAAATTTCCCCATAGAGGGGGCTAAGGTAAGGATATATTCAACGGAGAATGACGATAATATTCTGTTATACACCCTTACCACCGATGCTTCGGGACGCACCGAAAAGATCGAGCTTCCGGCACCCCCCTTTTCAGCCTCGCAGACCCCGGACACGGGGATGATACCCTATGCAAGCTACAACATTGACACCGACTACGACGGTTATTATACGATCCAGAATATCAACGCGCCCATATATTCGGGGATAACCTCGATACAGAACGTTGCGATGGTACCCATAACCGACGTAAGACCAAACGAGGACACCCGCTTCAATGAGAGCGTGGGTCCCGATCTATAGGAGGAAATATGCCCGAGCTTCCATATATACCCGAGACCATAACCGTACACCTGGGGCCGCCAAACGTGGCAGCCGAGAACGTTACCGTATCCTTTCCCGACTACATAAAGAACGTGGCGTCAAGCGAGATATATCCCACCTGGAACGAGTCTGCCGTACGGGCGAACATCCTTGCCCAGATATCCTACGCCCTTAACCGTGTGTATACCGAGTATTACCGCAGCCAGAACTATGATTTTGACATAACAAACTCCACCGCCGTTGACCAGTCCTTTAGTAAGGGCAGGGACATCTTTGAAAATATATCCCGTATAGTCGACGAAATATTTAACGTCTATATCCGCCGACAGGGAAATATAGAGCCGCTTTTTGCCCAGTACTGCAACGGCACTACCACCACCTGCGAGGGACTTTCTCAATGGGGAAGTCAGGGGCTTGCCGAACAGGGACTTGACTCGGTGGAGATACTGAGACGCTACTACGGTGACGATATAGAGCTTGTGACCAACACTCCCGTCGAGGGAATAGAGATAAGCGTGCCCACAAGAGCTCTGCGCCGAGGCTCCTCAGGTAACGACGTTCTTCAGGTGCAGACCCGTCTTAACCGTATATCTACAAACTACCCCGCTATCCCAAAGATCGCCAACGTCAACGGCTTCTTCGGTCAGACCACCGAGGATGCAGTAAGACGCTTTCAGGAGATATTCAACCTTACCCCCGACGGAGTGGTGGGGAAGGCTACGTGGTATAAGATACAGTTTATCTATAACGGCATCAAGCGCCTTAATCAGCTTGACTCGGAGGGGCTTACCCTGTCCGAGGTGTCCCGTCAGTTCCCGGGGGTACTCAGAGAAGGGGACAGCGGAGATTTTGTTCGTGTGGTACAGCTTCTTTTAGCCTTTGTATCCCAATATGAGGAGAGCGTTCCGCCTCTTTCGGTATCAGGCTATTACGGCCCCGAGACTACAGCCGCGGTAAGAAGCTTTCAGCAGACCTACGGACTTACCCCCGACGGTATTTTAGGCGAACAGACCTATTCTCAGCTCTATGACGTTTACGAGAGGATAATAGAATCTATCCCTCCCGAGCAGTTTGCCGATACCGCCATACCTTTTCCCGGTACCGAGCTTCAGGTAGGGGATACAGGCGAGGACGTGACTGTGCTGCAGGAGTATCTCGGTTATATTTCACAGACCTATACGTCCATACCCGCAGTTGAGCCGACGGGAGTGTTCGGTATGGATACCGAGAACGCGGTCATAGCCTTTCAGAACCTTTTTGGCATAACACCAAGCGGTATAGTGGGTATACTTACCTGGAGTGCCATTGCCGATATATATACCGAGCTGAGATTGGGAAATCTGGTGTCCCCGACACAGTTTCCCGGATATACTGTGGGGTGAACTATGTACGAACTAAACGACACAAGAGCCGCGATTTCGGCGATACAAAGCCTTCTCCGTGATGCGGGATACGATATCAAGCCCGACGGGATCTACGGAGACGAGACCTATAACGCGGTCAGAGAGTTTCAGATATTCAACCGATTAGCCCCTACGGGCAGGGTAGACCTGAAGACCTTTGAAGCCTTGGCAAAGGCGGCAAGACCGGGGGCGGGGTATGGTTGTGTCCTTGTGATACCCGAGACTCTTGACGGCGGAGTTATCTCCCCCGGGGAGGAGAGCAGTATTGTGGTTATAATACAGGCAATGCTCGGTGAGCTAGAAACTCTCTATGAATTTGAGGTGGCTCTTACGGGAAGATACGATGCCGCAACCGAATCTGCAATAAGAGATATCCAGCGTATAAACGGTCTGCCCATAACAGGTGTGGTTGATCCGGATACCTGGAACGCCCTTGTATCCGAATACGAAAAAAACAGAGGTTAATCAGCGTGTTATCCTTAACGGAGAACACGCTGCGATATAAATCCCTTGTGGGATTTGCGATATTCCCTAATGGGAGCGATATTTGCTGTGCAAGCGATATGCCCTGCGGGGCGTGAGGGGATTTATATCATATCGCACCGAGCATAGCGAGGTATATCGCAACCGAGTGAAACTAGGTTATATCGCATTCGCGCAGCGAATATATCGCCTAGCAAAAAAAGAGCAGACATTCAAGAATTTTTCTTCTTGCGTGTTTGCTCTTTCTGCCTGTATATGGGTTTTAGCTTAGTCCTTGATTGTGTTTTAAGCGGTCAAATGCGAGGTTAGTGCTTAGCATAATCTTTAAATTATCCGCTAAGGACGTTATGCATCTAACCTCTGTTTTTTATTTATGATAGTGTAATATGTAAAGCAAACTATAATACCGAACACGGTGGATATAGGCACTGCAAAGCCTATTTTTGCAAGGGAGGGGTTGTTACCAAGGCTCATAAGATATGATACCGGCATACGGATCAAAAAGGCAGAGGAGACACCCTGTATCATAACGAACAGGGTTCTTCCGCAACCGTTAAAGTAACCCATAAAGCTGAACAGCACGCAGGTGATGATAGTGTCCAAGGCAAATCCCTTGAGGTAGTCAGCCGATTGGGCGATATATTCGGCATTGTCCGAGAAAAGTGAGGAGGGCAGGCTTCCGAAAAAGAAAATGAATATAAATATCAGCACACCCACAGATGCTCCCATACCCATACCGCAGTACATAGACTGCTTGGCACGCTTATACTGCTTTGCGCCGATGTTCTGGGAGGTAAACGCGGACATACTCTGCATAAGCGAGCTGGGGATAAGCAGAATAAAGCTTATTACCTTTTGAGCGATGCCGTAGCCCGAGGATGCCGCAAGGCTTATGTTGTTTATAAGGGCGCATATCACAAGGAAGGAAATGTTGGTCAGGATATCCTGCAGGGATATGGGAAGACCGACGCCAAGGACTTTTTTTGTCTCCTTGCAGAAGCGGATATCCTTAAGGGAAAACTTAAAGGGAAGATCCTGATGCTTAATGATGATAAGCGAGAGTATAACGCTTACCGCCTGGGCAAGAACGGTAGCCAGAGCCGCACCTGCTACGTTCCAGTGAAATACCGCAACGAACACAAGGTCGCCGATGATATTGACAACGCAGGCTATAGCCACAAAGAGCAGGGGCAGACGGGAGTTGCCCATACCGCGGAATATACCGCTTATGATGTTGTATGCAAATATAAATATAAGACCTCCGCCGCATATCATAACGTACTGTACGGTAAGAGCGTGAGCCTCCTTGGGAGCACGCATAAGGGCGGTGAGCATATCCGCACCCAGTACCACAAAAACGGTAAAAATAACTGTCAGCAGTATAAATACCGCAAGAGCTCCGCCGATTATCTTACCTATACGGTCAGCCTTTTTCTCGCCTATATACTGACCGATGATAACCGTCATACCCATGGTAAGACCCGCAATTGTAAAGGTGAAAAGGTTAATTATATTGGAGCCTGTGGATACGGCCGAGATACCCTCGGGAGTACCGAACTTACCTACGATAAGCAGGTCTACGGCTCCGTACATCGCCTGAAGCACCAATGCTCCAAGCACGGGCAGCATGAAGGCTATCAGCTTTTTGGGAATACTGCCTTCTGTAAAATTGTCTTTATTTTTCATACTGTATGTCCTTATTCGTAATTAAAGGAAGATCTCCGCTTTAGCGGAAATCCTCCTTAGTTTTGCATTTTACATTAGTTCTCTAATGCCATAAACATATCGACTCTTGTCTTATGTCTTCCGCCCTCAAAGGGAGCGTCAAGGAAGGCATCAACTATCTGCAGAGCCACGCCCTTGCCAAGCACTCTTGCACCGAAGCAGAGAACGTTTGCGTCGTTGTGACGGCGTGTCATCTCAGCAGAGAAGGTGTCACAGCATACAGCCGCGCGTATACCCTTGTGCTTGTTTGCCGCCATGGACATACCGATACCTGTACCGCAGATAAGGATTCCAAGCTCAGCCTTACCCTCCTGAATGTCAACGCATACCTTGTGAGCGTATTCGGGGTAGTGTACCGAGTCGGTGGAATGGGTGCCGTGGTCGGTGTACTTGATTCCTCTTTCCTCAAGATGCTTGATTACGTCAAGCTTAAGCTCGTATGCTGCCTGATCGCAGGCAATTGCAATTACTCTTTCACTCATTGTTCTGTATCCTTTCCAGTCTTTCACGCTCTGCCTGAGATGCTCTGAGATATATGGGCATTACCTCGGTGTCGGTGAAGATATTTTTATTTTCGTTATAACATCTGATACCCTCAAGGGCAACCGAAACAGCGTTCTGAAGTCTCAGTCTTACGGGGGTATCGTAAATATTCGGCAGGTCTATGAGCTTTCTTGCAAGGTCATAGCCGTCGCCTGTAAAGTATATGGGACAGTCGTATTCCGCGAGCATTTCCTTCAGTTCAGCGCAGGGGATAAGCATATCCTCGGTCTGTCTTACACCGTCCTTATATATTGCGGTATATACCTGATTGCGTCTTGCGTCCATAACGGGGCATACCACACCCGAAAAGCCCTCTAAATTGCGGGCAAGGCTGTCCATAGAGGATATTGCCGCTATAGGCTTATCCTTGCCAAAGCAGATACCCTTGATAATAGAGATGCCTATACGAACTCCGGTAAAGGAGCCGGGACCTGCCGATATGGCAAAGAGGTCTACCGTGTCGGGTGTTACTCCCGCCGCCTTCATTACAGCCTCTGCCATAGGGAGCATGGTCTCAGAGTGGGTGTGACCCGTGTTCTGTGTATATTCGGCAAGTACGGTGTTATCCTTAAGCAGCGCGGCGGATGCCGCCTTGGCTGTAGAATCTATTGCTAATGTGATCATCTGATCTCCTCAATTGTGATCTCGCGTGTACTTTCGTCTTTCTTTCTTATGGTGACCTTATAGTACTCTTCGGGCAGAGCGAACTCTATGTTCTCACTCCACTCGCAGACTATGATACAGTCCTCGTAGTCGTAGAAGCCTATAGAATAAAGATCTTCGTCGTCGGTGATACGGTACATATCAAAGTGGCAGAGGCGTACCCCGTCACCGTAATACTCGTTGACTATGGCATAGGTGGGACTGCTTACAGGCTCACCGGGGCAGAGAACTGCACCGAGACCTCTGGTAAAGGCGGTCTTGCCTGCGCCAAGGTCCCCGTACATAGCCACAAAATCACCGTTTTTAAGCTTGAGAGCAAGCTCACGGGCTACTCCCTCGGTCTCCTCGGGTGTATGGGTAATATAGGTCATATGATTAAAATTCGAACTCAAAGCAGTCCTCGTAACGGTCTACCGTGTCGCCGTAGCGTACGGTGTAGGTCTTGCCGTCAACTTCCTTTGTAGCATAGTCGTCGGTTACGGTAAAGCCTGCGTCTGTAAGCTGCTTCTTGTATGCGCTGAGCTCGGCTGCAAAGTTACTGCCGCAAGCGTAGGAAACAGAGAGAACGTTGGGCTCACCCTCAACTACGTACCAGCCGTAGAGGGTAGAGTCGGTAGGCTTGAACTCGGGGAATACGTCAGCTACTTCCTTGGGATACTCAACGGGCTTGGACTTAAAGATGTCAACAGACACGCTGAATACACCGTCGATATCCTCGGTAAAGAGGTTAAGTATCTGCTCGCCGTTACCCCAGAAGCCTACGATCTTGTCGCTTTCGCGGTAGCCGTTCTTTTCAAGCTCCTTTACCCAAGCCTCATAGTCCTTTTCGGTGGTGTCAAAGCCAAGGTACCATTCCTCGCTTGCTGCCTGCTCGTTGTAGGTAGCGGGGTACATCTCGGTGTAGTCCTCAAAAACGGGAACGTCCTCGGGAACGCTCTCGGTGGGCCACAGACCCTCCTCTGTACCGCCCTCGGTGAGAACGGTGGGCTCCATTATGCCTGTGTCGGTAACACCGCCGACAGAGCTTTCACCGCCGTTGCCGTCAGAGCTGTTGCCGCTGTCGGGATCTGCAGGGTCAGGCTCTTCTGCAGAGGGGTCATTTCCGGGAGTGCCCTCGATGATATAACCGTCGGACACGCCGTCGCCGTCAAGGTCTATGGTCTCGCGGGACTGGGTATCGGTAGAAGCAACCTCGCCTGTTTCGTCGGGAGTGTTGGGAGTGTTCTTATTCTTACAAGCCGCACCTGTAAGAAGTATCGCGCATACGCACATGATAAGTAAAAATTTCTTCATGATTACATTTCCTTTTCGTAGTTTTCTATGATCTCATATGCTTCAAGGAGCATCATTTCATATTCTTCTTTTTTAGCGTAGAGCTCTGCAAGCTT
>JAZRQH010000085.1:0-7801 GCA_045649645.1 Eubacteriales bacterium | reverse complement strand
TTGATATACTGTGCATCTACGACACTGAAAAGGATATCTTTATCATCTGTAATTCTTCCGTTTTCATCAATGATGATATGGGGGTTAGGAATTTTGTTGATGTCGGTACCTTCCGGAAGAGAATCAAGATTCTGTTCAAAGCGATAATGTTTATCTTCCGTGGAAATCTGGAGCTTGTTCAGGTTAAACCAATAGCTGTCTCCCTCAACATAGAGCCGTAAAACAGAGCTGTCTTCAGGTAATTCTACGTTAAAGATCTTATTGTACCCTCGGTATTCTCCCTCTGTTCCTTCTTCTTTGATATAGGTACAGCCGTCCTCACCTACAGCGTCAAAGCCGTATTCATCAGAAAAGACCGTTTTTTTGTCGGCGGTGAGGCAAAGAGTTCCTCCTTTATGGATTTCATCAATCGAAAATACAATTTTTGTTCCGGCAGGGAAATTGCCTTCTATAACAAAATCACCGTTACCGTAACCTTTTGTAATAAACCCTTTACCTTTGAATACCGGATACGCACTTCCGAAGCCATCAGACGAAATGCCGCCGGTCAATGCACCCGGCTCATAAAAATGAAATGATTGAGCAACCTTATCTTCCACAAGGGAATATACGGGATCTCTTGCAGTGTTCAGCATATCCACAAAGATCAATCGGTCAGGTGTATAGGTGCGGATTCGCTCCATAGCCCGACGCATAAGATCTGTATACACTTCTTCATCAAGACCGAAGTTAGGTTCGTTTATAAGATTAAAGGAAAGCAGATTGTTGGGGACATCTTTATACCGATGCGCCAACATATCCCAGAAAACCAGGAACAGCTCCTGCTCCTCGGGATTTTCCCAAATAGTATCGTTGTTATTGTCGCCGTCTGTGGTGAAGCCGAAGCTGAAATGCACGTCGATACATACATGGGTGCCGAACTCAGCGCCCCAAGAGATCAGCTCGTCCAGATTTATCAGTTTTTCCCGATGCACCTTGCCGGGATCATTTAGATCGAAGAAAATCCGGGTGTCAAGGGGAACACGGACAAAATTGAAGCCAAGCTCGGAGATATTCTTCATATCCTCCTTTTTGAATTTTTGAGGCTGTCCGTCATATTCCATTTTGTATTCCTGCATATTGGGAACGGCTACACCATTCCACTTGGGCAGAGAGTTCCACGCTGCAGAGGGCAGCTTAGATGCCATTTCCAGGGTGTTGTCTTTAAGGATAGGGGTACGTGCTTCTTCGCTGTGTACGTCTACCGTTTCTTCTATGTATCCGTGATCGAAAAAGTCGGTGAGATTCATTACCATACGGCAGACCTGAGCACGGGTAGCGGAGGCTTTGGGTGCAAGGGCAGTCTCGCTTGTACCCGAAATTATACCCGCCTTAACAGCCCACTGTACCTGTGTATATGCCCAGGATGAAATCTTCGGCTCATCCTCGTAGCCGTAGAGGATCGCATAACGCTCTACGTCGTAACCCTGTGACTCTGCAAAGAGATAAAAGAGTCGGGCAAGTTGCTCACGTGTGATCTTTTCGTTAGGACCGAAGCGCGTCTCGGAAAGTCCCGCAACAAAGCCCTGCTCCACCGCCCAGCATACCGGGGCATTGAACCAATGACCGGGTTTGACGTCATCAAAGCTGCCGACGGTGGTTTTATACCCATCAAGCTCTGCACCTGCATACATAGCCAGTATCTGCACGAACTGAGCTCTGGTCAGAGTTCCGTTAGGATCAAAGGTGGTTTCTGTCATACCTTTAACGACACCGAGCGTATAACAGTATTTAACGCCCTCATAGTACCAAGCGCCTTTTTTTACGTCGGCAAATGGTAACCCTTCATTGATATTTTCAGAATATGTTGCAACCGAAATGTTAGAGAAAAGTATAACCGTAACCAATAAAATACTTAAATATCTTTTCATGATATGCCTCCTTGGGTATCGATTATATTTTAACATATTTTGAATATACTGTCAATTGCACAAAAGCAGGCATCCGAACATACCTCAGACTGTCGAAAAATTCGGTCGGACGTGTAAGTGAAATATTTACATTAAAACAGCAGGTTCTACGTTATCCCACAGAAAAACACAGTATGTTAAGTTTAAAAAGGTATGCCAGGCGACCAATAACATCAAGTTAAGAAACGATCAAGCTCAGAAACGACTTGGTATACAAGCGTAGATTGTGGTTTTACCCCACAATCTCTTTTATGATACTAATCCAATCCTAAATTCCGAATTGTTCACTTTCCGAACTATCTTGATTATGTAACAAATAAAATTTGAGAATTTTTCATCATTTATTGTTAGGATAAGGTGTTTGCAAAAGTATTTACATTAAAACAACCGTGTGGTATAATATAAAAAACGCGGAGGAGACAATAGTATGAAACTCAAAATCTTAGTAAAAATCATCGAAAAAATATTCGGTATGATGCCGGATGACGACAAGCCCCGTGCAGATATGTTTTTGCCGGACCGACTTTTAGCCATGTCACTTGTGCTTTTAGTCAGTGGTGTCGTTTTTGCTACTATTGCTATCTTAGATTTTGCCGTATGGGCAATCGTTTGCGCTGCTTTAGGTATTGTACTCGGTATTTTTGCCTTTCTATGTTGGAAGAATCAATCTATTCGTATGATTTCTAACGAACAATTTACATATACTACTATGTTCGGTAACACCTATACCTATTCTTTCTCTGATATTCAGGGTCTGCGTAGAAATCAAGATTCTATGACTTTGTTTGTCGCCAACAAAAAAGTGCACATTGAATCTATGGCTGTTATCAGCGATCGGTTGGTAGAGCGTATCAATAGAGCACTGTTTTTTGATGAAAAATATATCAATATGTCCGTTTCTGAATTGTCACAGCTTTCGGACGACGAACTGTTCAATGCTGTTTGGACACGAACAGAAAGCTTTGTTTCGTCTAAAGAAGACCTGTTGGACGGCTTTAACTCTCTTAACGAGGAGCAACGCATTTTCTACGCCGTTAATTACTTGGAAACCGAAGTTAATAACGGTGGCCTTTGTCAGTTCTTTGTAAATTCAAGTCGTATGGTTGCACCTTTTGTCAACGATTATATGGAAATTATCGGTGCAACCGAACATAAGAAATTATACGATGCCTTTATCGAAAAGCATCAAATCAATATTCGAGACCTTTCCTCGTTCGACTGTGAAACCGTTGAAGATTTTCAATCGAAGTATGAACGCTACCCCTTTGACGAATATGACGATGCTTTTTACGGGTTGGAGACTTTACAAAATTATTTGATTTCCTTTGTAAAGAAGCATATCGAGAAATTTTAACAAGAAAGCGACTTCTTCCGTCGCTTTCTTTTCTTAGAACAATGTTGTAATCCAATAAACCGCCCCATACACCGCTCCCGCAGTGATTCCGTAGAGTATTACCGGTCCTGCTATCTTGAACATATTTGCACCGACTCCCAGTATAAAACCTTCACTCTTGGTGTCAACAGCAGGGGAGACTACGGCGTTGGCAAAGCCTGTTATAGGTACAAGCGTTCCCGCGCCCGCCTGCTTTGCTATCCTGTCAAAAAGCCCCAATCCCGTAAACAGAGCCGCTAAAAATATCAGTGTCACAGGCACCAGCATTTTTGCAACGTCCTCATTGCCTGTCAATTTTTTATAGAGGTTTAATAATATTTGTCCGAGGGTGCAGATAGCTCCACCCACCAAAAATGCCTTTATGCAGTCAAAGAGAAGAGGAGATTTTCTCGCTCTTTTTTCTGCGTATTTTTTATATTCTTTTTTGTTCATTAAAATCACCCGAAAATATTATTCTCTCCCTTGTAAAATTTATACTTATATGGTACAATGAATTGAAAATAATACAGAGGAAATTGCTATGTATACATTAGAACAGATTTTTGACTATATAAAAATGCCCGAGGAGTGCGCAAGACTTTCTCTTGAATGTCTTTGCAGACACAAGGATACCGAGACATTTATTGACTTAAAAAAGCGTATTTTTAATAACGAAGATGTCAAGGACGCTCTTTACGACTACGCAGAGAGTGTGGGTGAGCCCTTCCGTATGGTACGTATGGCGTTCTGTCTTTACTGTGTTGACAGAATGTACGAGATATATAAGGAAAAAGGGCTTTCGGACAAAGTTTATCTTGACAGCCTTATCGATCTTCGCGTTTGGGCGTTGACCTGTATGCGTAATTACGGCGAGTGGGGAATGCAGGAGTTTGATTGGCTCAAGCACGCTCTGCGCGGCAAGGTTATCCGTATGGGACGTCTTCAGTTTGAGGAGAATAAATTGGAATACTGTCCCGTGTATGACAAGCATGGTGTATGCATCAAGGAAGATGAACCCGCCATCGGTATGCATATCCCCGAGGACGGCCCCTTTACCACCGAGCAGACTCTTGATTCCTTAAAACAGGCTTACGCTTATTTCAAAAATCCCGTGTTCGTCTGCGAGAGTTGGCTCTTATATCCTCCCCAGTATGATTTCTTGAAGCCTGAATCGAATATAATCAAGTTTATGAATCATTATGATATAGTGTATGTCAAGGAGCTTACCAACCGTCAGGATATGTGGCGCGTTTTCGGTATGCGCGAAAGCTATGATCCAAAGGACCTGCCCCGCGAGACCTCTCTCCAGAGAGGCTACGCCGAGCATCTTGAAAAGACGGGCGTTAACGGTTGGGGATACGGCGTACTGATCTTTGACGGCGAAAGAATTTTAACACAAAAATAAAAATAAAGGAGTAGTTTTTACTACTCCTTTCATATTTGCATAAATATCGAATCCATATATTCGCAGATACGCTTTTCCATACGGCGGAATCTCTCTTCGGTGATGATTTTCGGGGGATCCTGATGGAACGTGGCTTCCGCTTCCTTTTTCAGCGATACCGATACCAGGAACACCAGCCTGCCGTCCTTGAGTGCGGCGTTCCATTCGTAGCCGTGGAACTTTATAGCGGCATTGAGGAAGAATATATTCTGCGCTTGCTCGGGGTAGAGCCGCGCCAGAGCATCGAGATCTGTAACCGACAGCTTGTCGGGGTCGGGGGCGATATCAGAGTCTATCATAAGGTTGAGCTTTTCCCCTGTCTGGTATACCGACACCTCGCATTTGGGAGGGTCGGATAGCCTCAGCGAAAGCTGTAAAAGCTGGATATATACCGATGCAAAGGATTTGAAATCTATCTTGTAGACGCTAAACGGGTCTGTCAGCCCTGCATCAAAGGATATACGCATATTGTGTGTTGATGCCAACACCTCGGTCCTTTTCTTTAAGGAGGAGAGCACGTCTTTGATGCTGAAGCGCAGGATCGTGGCCTCGGTATCCAGCTGCATCATTGTCGAAACCAGCTCGGTATATACCCGTTGGTATCTGATAAATACAGATTCCTCACGGCGGTCGTTTGTTTCCGACGTTGCGGCAACACAGCTTCTTAAGCATTCAGTCAATTTGCCACTGAGGTATCTGTCTGTATTCTCGGGCTCGGCGAGCTGCAGCTCGGGCAGAAAGCACCATATCTCTCTGTTATCAGCCTCTGTGATAACAAGCGCGCGGTTGAATATCGAGTGGCTGTTTTTGATGAACTCTATACGCGCATCCTCTTTTACGATACGGAACGGACTCATTCTCGTATTGAGATAGTTGTTGATATTTCCCATGGTCCTGGGGGAGGGAATACACCTTTTTGCGGCACGGTTTTTGTGAATTATCTGTCCTTGGGTGTCGGTTATCAATATGGGTATCGTCATATTATCGCGGTTGTTCATATTCCAAGCCTACCTCGTTTTTGATAGTAAAATTGTAACACAATGACAGACTATTTTCAAGCACTATGTCATAAATGTAACAAAATTAAGAAATTTTCAAAATTTACTTGTAAAATGCTTCCTTATGAGTTAAAATACTATGCAGTAATAAAAAAATTCATTTTACGGAGGATAAATCCATGTCAGTAAAAGTTGCTATTAACGGATTCGGCCGTATCGGTCGTCTCGCATTCAGACAGATGTTCGGTGCAGAGGGTTACGACGTTGTTGCTATCAACGACCTCACCAAGCCTTCCATGCTCGCTCATCTCCTTAAGTACGATACCGCACAGGGCGGTTACTGCGGCAAGATCGGCGAAGGTCTCCACACTGTAGAGGCTGACGACGAGGCAGGCACCATCACTGTTGACGGTAAGACTCTCACCATCTACGCTAAGGCTAACGCTGCAGAGCTTCCTTGGGGCGAGATCGGTGTTGACGTTGTTCTTGAGTGTACAGGTTTCTACTGCTCCAAGGACAAGAGCCAGGCTCACATCGACGCTGGCGCTAAGAAGGTTGTTATCTCTGCTCCCGCAGGCAACGACCTCAAGACCATCGTTTACTCTGTAAACGAGAACCCCCTTACTGCAGATGACACCATCATCTCCGCAGCTTCCTGCAGCACCTACTGCCTTGCTCCTATGGCTAAGGCTCTTAACGATTACGCTACCATCCAGAGCGGTATCATGGCTACCATCCACGCTTACACCGGCGACCAGATGATCCTTGACGGTCCTCACAGAAAGGGTGACCTCCGCCGTGCTCGTGCAGGTGCTGCTAACATCGTTCCCAACTCTACCGGTGCTGCTAAGGCTATCGGTCTCGTAATTCCCGAGCTCAACGGCAAGCTCATCGGCGCTGCTCAGCGTGTTCCCGTTCCTACCGGTTCCACCACTATCCTTACCGCTGTTGTTAAGGGTGCTGACGTTACCAAGGAAGGCATCAACGCTGCTATGAAGGCTGCTGCTTCCGAGTCCTTCGGTTACAACGAGGACGAGATCGTTTCTTCCGACGTTATCGGTATGAAGTACGGTTCTCTCTTCGATGCTACCCAGACCATGGTTAGCAAGATCGGCGACGACCTCTTCCAGGTACAGGTTGTTTCTTGGTACGACAACGAGAACTCCTACACCAGCCAGATGGTAAGAACCATCAAGTACTTTGCAGAGCTTGCATAAGTAAAATTGAATTTAAAACAGGCATCTTCGGATGCCTGTTTTTTGCTTTGTAGGAAATTGCAACGTGGCGTGTGATAAACGAACAGTATTTATCGAACCCCAGAACGCAGTTTGGATGGGGCAACTTACCCCTTTTCATTGACAATTTGTTCAAAATATGTTAAAATATCTTCAGTAAACCTTTGGAGGTATATTATGAAAAGATTTATCAGCTTATTACTTGCAGCTTTTATGTTACTGTCGGCATTTTCCTTTACTGTATCTGCCGATGATGGCAATGGGGGACTGCCTTTTACCGACGTAAAAGAAGGTGCCTGGTACTACGAGGGTATCGAATTCTGTTATTTGATGGGTATCGTCAACGGTATGACCGAGACCACCTTTGAGCCTAACGGCACTCTTACACGTGCTCAGTTTGTACAGATACTTGCTATGTGTGCAGGAGCAGAACTGGAGGAATATAAGTCCGCAGACAGCGGCTTTGATGACGTAAAGTCAAACCATTGGTTCAACGCACCGGTATGCTGGGCGGTAGAGAAGGGCTTTGTCGCGGGACTTTCAGAAACTCGCTTCGGTCCTAACGAAAAGATCACCCGCGAGCAGCTTGCCAGACTCTTTTATCTCTTTGCTCAGTCAGAGGGCTGTGACGTAGAGCGTTATGCCGACCTGTCTGTATACGAGGATGAATCCAAGGTCTCTTCTTGGGCGTACGAGCAGGTGCAGTGGGCGGTTGAGGCAGGTATAATCTCCGGTACAAGCGAGACTACCCTTGCTCCCAGAGCTACCGCTACCCGCGCACAGGTCTGCCGCATGGTAATGAG
>JAZRQH010000084.1:0-3858 GCA_045649645.1 Eubacteriales bacterium | reverse complement strand
CCATCCCGGCAGTGCCAAGAACAAGATGAAGAACGCAGCACTTTTAGCGGCAGA
This sequence comes from Eubacteriales bacterium, assembly GCA_045649645.1. GTDB lineage: Bacteria > Bacillota > Clostridia > Oscillospirales > CAG-272 > RGIG7300. The sequence continues at coordinate 3,804 of JAZRQH010000084.1, read as the reverse complement.
GTTTATCAATATGATGCCTAAAAGTGAGACCCCTGCAACCACCGAGGGCTACGAGGGCTTCTATCACCTCTGTGATATGAAGGGTGATGAGACTCAGGCAGAGCTTTTCTATATCATCCGTGACCACGATATGGATAAGTTCACCAAGCGTAAGATATTCGTACGCAACCTTATAAACTACCTCAATACCGTTTACGGAGAGGGAACCTTTGAGGCTGAGATCAAGGACAGCTATTTCAACATGAAGGAAAAGATCACTCCCCATATGCATATTATCGACAATGCGGTAAACGCGATGAAGAGTGCAGGCGTTGAACCTATGATCGTTCCTATCAGAGGCGGTACAGACGGCGCAAGACTTTCCTTTGAGGGCTTACCCTGTCCCAACCTTTCCACAGGTGGTGCAAACTTCCACGGCGTTCAGGAGTTCGTTCCGATACAGGCAATGGAAAAAATGGTCGAGGTTGTAGTGACCCTGATGAGAAATTAAAGAAAGGACTTTTTAACAATGGTTTTTCCTATCGGACTTTTATGGCTGTTTGTTGCCGCAATGGTGATAAGCTCCATCGGATTTAAGAACTACGTTTGGTTTATATCCCTGGGCTACGGCTTTTCCATCGCAGGAGAGGGCATACTTATGCTCATTCTCTACGGGGATCGGCTGACCCTCGGTACGGTTGTCTGCTGTGCATTGTTTGTTATCTACGGTCTTCGTCTCGGCGGATATCTTGCTATCCGTGAGCTGGGCAGTAGCTCATACAAGAAGAATATGAAGGGTGAGATCAAGGAAGGAAGCTCAGTTCCCTTTGGCGTAAAGATAGCGATATGGGTAACCTGTGCACTTCTTTACGTAACTCAGGTCTCCGGTGTTTCCTACCGTATGGAGAACGCTTCAGATGACAATGCTTTTGTTTATATCGGTGCGGCAGTTATGCTCTTTGGTCTTGTGCTTGAAACTCTTGCGGATATTCAGAAAAATAATGCCAAGAAGAAAAATCCCCGCCGTTTTGTGGATACGGGACTCTATCGCCTTGTGCGCTGTCCCAACTATCTCGGCGAGATGATATTCTGGACAGGCGTGGTTATCAGTGCTGTAGGTGCAGTTACAGGCTGGCAGTGGGCTGTAGTTGCAGTCGGATATATCGGAATCATTTTCGTAATGTTCAGCGGCGCCCGCAGACTTGAGCTCCGTCAAAATAAGAATTACGGTAACGATCCCGAGTATCAAAAGTATGTTCGCACAGTGCCTATCATGGTACCCTTTATCCCCTTGTACAGCGTAGAAAAGTACAAGTGGTTAGTTGCATAATTACAAAAATCCAAGCTTCGGCTTGGATTTTTCTGTTGACAAAATTATTTTCGCGTGATAAAATAACACTTGATATATAACAATAACTATTTATTGGAGGTCGCTATGCCGCCTAAGGTTAAAACAACAAAAGAGGATATAATAAAAACAGCACTTGAATTGGTGCGTAAGGACGGCGAGGAGGCGATAAACGCCCGTGCCGTAGCCGCAGAGCTCGGATGCTCCACACAGCCTGTATTTTCTAACTTTGCCACAATGGAGGAGCTCGGAGAAGCGGTGATTGCCGCCGCATATGAGATATATCTCGATTTTCTCAAAAGGGAAGCCGAAAGCGGAAAATACCCGCAGTATAAATCCTTCGGCATGGCGTATATCCGCTTTGCCGAGGAGGAAAAACAGCTTTTCAAGCTGCTCTTTATGCGGGACAGAAAGGGAGAGACCTTTACACTCACCCCCGATTTTTCGGCTTCTGTGGAAATGATAATGAAAGCAAACTCACTTTCAAGAGAAAAGGCGGAGCTTATGCACCTTGAGATGTGGGCTTGTGTCCACGGTATCGGAGCAATGCTTGCTACCTCCTTTTTATCCTTGGACAGAGAGCTTGTAAGCAAAATGCTGTCCGACGTATATCACGGACTTTGCAAGCAGCATACAGGAGAATAATATGGATGCTGTAAGAATAGAATCTTTAACAAAAAAATATAATGATCTGACCGCGGTTGACCGCCTTAGTCTGAATGTAGGCAGGGGTGAGATTTTCTCCCTTCTCGGTGTCAACGGAGCAGGCAAGACCACTACCATAAAGATGCTCTCCTGTCTGACTAAACCCACCGATGGCGATGCTTATCTGTGCGGCAAAAGTATTTGCCGCGAAAGCGGTGAGGTAAAGAAGCTCATTGCCCTTTCTCCTCAGGAAACTGCGGTAGCACCCGGGCTTACCGTCATAGAAAATCTTGAACTTATCTGCGGTGCCCACGGTTTTTCAAAAGAGAAGCAGAACACCAAAATAAAGGAGCTGACCGAGCTTCTCGGTCTTGATGCCCAAAATAAGAAAAAAGCAGGAAAGCTCTCGGGCGGCTGGCAGCGCAGACTCAGCATTGCCATGGCTCTTATAAGCGAGCCCGAGATACTTTTTCTCGACGAGCCTACCCTAGGTCTTGACGTTATTGTCCGCAGCGAGCTGTGGGATATCATCCGTTCTCTTAAGGGTAAGGTTACTATCATCCTCACCACACATTATATGGAGGAAGCCGAGGCTCTCTCCGACCGTATAGCTATTATGAAGGACGGAAAGCTTCTTATCTGCGATACCGCCGAGGTGATAAAGGCCAAGGCGGACACCGATAGCTTTGAAGAAGCGTTTATACGTATCGTTAAGGGGGTGACAAAATGAGAATGCTTGCACTTGTCAAAAGAAACACCAAGGAGATCCTTCGAGATCCGCTGAATTTAGCCTTCGGCTTAGGATTCCCTCTTGTACTCATATTACTCCTCAGCGCCATACAGGCAAACATTCCCGTTGAGCTCTTTGTGATAGAGCGCCTTGCTCCTGGTATATGTGTATTCGGGCTTTCATTTATGACCCTCTTTTCCGCAACTCTTATCTCAAAGGACAGAGGAAGCTCTCTGTTGCAGAGATTATACACCACACCCCTCACTCCTACGGATTTCATCTTGGGTTATACTCTGCCCATTATACCTATCTCGGTTGCGCAATGTATAATTTGCTATATCGCCGCTATCATTCTCGGACTTGATATAACGGTCAATATTTTTTATGCTATTTTGTTTATTATTCCCGTGTCTCTGCTCTATATCGCCTTGGGGCTTCTCTGCGGAAGCATATTGAATGACAAACAGGTAGGCGGTATCTGCGGTGCTCTTCTCACTAACCTCTCGGCTTGGTTGTCGGGAATATGGTTTGACCTTGAGCTTGTGGGCGGTGCCTTTAAGCGCATAGCCTACGCTCTGCCCTTTGTCCATGCGGTAGAGCTTGAACGTGCGGCACTTTCGGGCAGCTTCGGAGATATACTTCCTCACCTTATCTGGGTGATAGGCTATGCCGTAGGATTGTTGGCGCTTGCGGTGGTATTATTTCTCAGACAGATGAAAAGACAGTAAAAGCAAGTCGTACGACTTGCTTTTTTGCAATTATATGGTATAATAAAATTATCAAAATTTACAGGTGAAACAATGAACGAAGAAGCAAAGATAAAAGAGGGAATACTTTTCTTTCCGGGAGATCTTGAGTTAAAGGCGATAAAGCTGAGAACACATAAGCTTAATCTCGACTACAACCGTCTTTACGAGGACGAGACCGAAAAGAGAAACGAGATCATAAACCAAATCGTTGGTGAGATAGGCGAGGGAACCTTTTTTCAGGGTCCCGTTACCTTCCACTACGGCGTTCATACTAAGGTTGGCAGAAAATGCTTTTTCAATTTCAATATAACGATACAGGACGACGCTGAGGTTACTATCGGTAACAACTGTGA
>JAZRQH010000083.1:0-2992 GCA_045649645.1 Eubacteriales bacterium | reverse complement strand
CGATACCCTTTTCGGTGCAACATACATGGTTATTTCTCCCGAGCACGCTCTTATCGAGAAGTGGGCAGATAAACTGACCAACCTCGACGAGATCACCGCTTATCAGAAGGAAGCTGCTAAGAAGAGCGACTTTGAGAGAACCGAGCTTGCAAAGGATAAGACCGGTGTACGCCTTATGGGTGTTACAGCCATCAATCCCGTAAACGGCAAGGAAATTCCGATCTATATTTCCGACTACGTGCTTGCTACCTACGGTACAGGTGCGATCATGGCTGTTCCTGCTCACGATACCCGTGACTGGGAGTTTGCAAAGAAGTTTGAGCTTCCCATCATCGAGGTAGTTGCAGGTGGCGACGTTCAGAACGAGGCGTTTACCGACGTTGAAAGCGGTAAGATGGTCAACTCCGGATTCCTTGACGGTCTTGAGGTGGCTGACGCCAAGGTTAAGATAATCGAATGGCTTGAGACCGAGGGTCTCGGTCATAAGAAGATAAACTACAAGCTCCGTGACTGGGTATTCTCCCGTCAGAGATACTGGGGCGAGCCCGTTCCTATGGTATACTGCGAGAAGTGCGGTTGGGTTCCCCTGCCTGAGGATCAGCTTCCTCTTATGCTTCCCGACGTTGATGCTTATGAGCCTACAGATACAGGTGAATCTCCTCTGTCCAAGTGTACAGACTGGGTAAACACCACCTGTCCTCATTGCGGCGCTCCCGCTCAGCGTGAGACCGACACAATGCCTAACTGGGCAGGTTCTTCCTGGTACTTCATGCGTTACTGTGACCCCAACAACACCGAGGCTTGTGCTGCTAAGGAAGCACTTGACTACTGGATGCCCGTTGACTGGTACAACGGCGGTATGGAGCACGTAACTCTCCATCTGCTCTACTCCCGTTTCTGGGCTAAGTTCCTCTACGATATCGGCGTACTCTCCTGCAAGGAGCCTTACCTCAAGCGTACCGCTCACGGTATGATCCTGGGTGCTAACGGCGAGAAGATGTCCAAGTCCAGAGGCAACGTAATCAATCCCGACGACGTTATCGCTGAGTACGGTGCAGATACACTCAGACTCTACGAAATGTTTATCGGTGACTTCGAGAAGTCCGCTCCCTGGTCTACAGAGAGCATCAAGGGTTGTAAGAGATTCCTTGACCGTGTTGCTAACCTCAGAAATATGGTTGACGAGTCTAAGACCGGCTACGGCGCAGACCTTGAGTCCTCCTTCCATAAGACAATCAAGAAGGTTACAGAGGACATCGACCAGATGAAGTTCAATACAGCTATCGCTGCAATGATGTCCCTTACAAACGACCTCTACAACCGCGGAAGCGTATCCGTAGATGAGCTTAAGACTCTTATTACTCTGCTTAACCCCTTCGCTCCTCACCTTACAGAGGAGATCTGGAGCGAGTTTGGCGGTGAAGGTCTGCTCTCTATCGCAGCATGGCCTGTTTATGACGAAGCAAAGACTGTTGACAACACAGTTGAGATCGCAATTCAGGTTAACGGCAAGCTCAGAGGCACTATGATGATCGCTGTTGACGATGCAAAGGATGCAATTATTGCCGCAGCTAAGGAAAACGAGAACGTAAAGTCCTTTATTGACGGCAAGAACATCATTAAGGAAATCTACGTTCCCGGCAAGCTTGTAAATATCGTTGCGAAATAAGGGGTGAGTCGTCCCTGCCATACTGCGCAGGACAGCTCAGTTCTTCAAATCACACGAAATGTAATTTTTGTATGATTATATCAATTTTATTTCAACAAAACACTTGACATATTATAAAAACTATTGTATAATTGTATGGTAAATTTTAAGATCTCTTTGGACAAGCGAGGGGAGGGTTGAAAATGGCAGAAATTAAAGTAAAGGATAATGAATCTTTAGACAGCGCTCTTCGTAGATTCAAGAGACAGTGCGCAAGAAGCGGTGTACTCGCAGAGCTCCGTAAGAGAGAGCATTACGAAAAGCCCAGCGTTAAGCGTAAGAAGAAGTCTGAAGCTGCTAGAAAGCGTAAGTACAAGTAAGATCAAATTTAAAGGGATGCTCCATGCATCCCTTTGATTTTTTCCTTACAACATTTTAAGGTGATTATATGATAAAAGCAATTATATTTTTAGTTATCGGTTTTGCCCTTCTTGTTAAGGGTGCCGACTTTTTTGTTGACGGTGCTTCCGAGATAGCAAAAAAGCTTCGTATACCCGCTATAGTTATCGGTCTTACTATCGTTGCCTTCGGCACAAGTGCTCCCGAGCTTGCAGTCAGCATGACAGCCGCGCTCAAGGGCTCCAACGATATCGCTATAGGTAACGTTGTGGGTTCTAACATATTCAATACACTTGTGGTTCTTGGTGCCAGTGCCGCCATAACTCCCGTAGTTGTTCAGAAGTCTATCATCAAGGTTGATTATCCTATCTCAATATTTATAACCCTGTTACTCGGTATATTCTGCCTTGACAAGGTGTTCGGTGCCGAGAATATGACCATCGGCCGTATAGACGGCATCATTCTTCTTATCTGCTTTGCAGGATTTATGTTCCTTGTAATACATGAGGGGCTTAAAAACCGCGAGGAAACCGATAACAGCTCCGAACAGGAAAAGGTAAAGCCGATATGGTTGACTCTTATCCTCACTGTACTCGGTCTTGCCGGCATAATCGTTGGCGGTGATATGACCGTTGAAGGAGCAAAGGAGATCGCACGTTATTTCGGCTTAAGCGAGGCACTTATAGGTCTTACAGTCGTAGCACTCGGCACTTCCCTGCCCGAGCTTGTTACGTCAATTGTCGCTTCAAGAAAGGGCGAGAACGATATCGCTGTTGGTAACGTGGTGGGTTCTAACATATTCAATATTCTGCTTATTCTCGGTACCTCCGCAACTATCCTTCCTATGAATGTAAGCACCACTTATATCTATGATATAGGAATTCTGCTTGCAATATCGGTTATATTCTTTATTCCTATAGCAATAAAGAAGAAGGTCGGCAGAGG
>JAZRQH010000082.1:0-7436 GCA_045649645.1 Eubacteriales bacterium | reverse complement strand
CCCATTTTTGCGGGATATCTGGTGCTGGGCATAGGCTTCGGCGTAATGCTTGCAAAGCGGGGCTTCGGTACCCATTGGGCGGCGCTTATGAGCTGTACCATGTACGCAGGCTCCATGCAGTACGTGGCGGTAGAGCTGCTGGGCGACGCCGTGACCGTAGGCTACGCGGTGATGATGACCCTGCTTGTAAATATAAGACACGTTTTCTACGGAGTTTCTCTTATAGATAAATACCGTGATGCGGGTTGGCGCAGGTATTATATGATATTTGCCCTGACCGACGAGACCTACTCTCTTGTCAGCACCACCGAGGTGCCAAGCGATATAGATAAGAACAGCTATTATTTCTTTGTGTCCCTTTTTGACCAGATCTACTGGATCTCGGGATGCTGTATAGGCTGCCTTATGGGCAACCTCATAGAGTTCAACTCTGCAGGCATCGAATATGCCATGACTGCACTTTTTGTATGTATCTTTGCGGACCAGTGGCTGTCGGTAGGCGGCAGGAAGCTGCTTTCGGGCAAGCACATCTCTGCCATGGTGGGCATTGGCGCCACCCTTGTTTCATTAATTATATGCAATATTGTGGGGACTGAGTACTTCCTTATTCCTTCTATGATAATAATCTTGGTGTCGCTGATACTACTGCGTCCCGTCCTTGACAGAAGGGAGGATAAAAATGCCGAGTAACGTTACCGCAGGACACACTCTCCTGCTTATCGCGGTTATAGCCGCAGTAACCTTGATACTGCGTGCCGCACCCTTTATCCTTTTCAGAAGCGGGCATACCCCCGCTATCGTCACCTATCTTGGCAGAGTAATGCCCCCTGCGGTTATAGGAATGCTGGTAATATACTGCTTTGCGGATATAGACTTCACCCGCTGGCAGGCTTTTGTCCCCGCACTTATAGCGGCTGCCGTGGTTATCCTTCTCCATATATGGAGGCGCAATTCCCTTATCTCCATAGGTGTGGGAACGGTGGCGTATATGCTGATGATACAGCTTGTATTCAAATGAGACGGATCCTTGGGATTCGTCTCATTGTTTACAATTTGTTCTTGACATCCGGAAAATAGTGTGTTATAATGTCTCTACCTCTGCGGAGAGGTCTTTTTTTGTCGTGCATAGACATCCGTTGAGGGAGATAATTCCGGACATAGTTCCGCCCGGAACTATGATCTTAAAAATTCTATCGGGAGGTGCCAAAGTATGAGAGTTAAGATTACTATGGCTTGCACTGAGTGCAAACAGAGAAATTACGACACTAAGAAGAACAAGAAAAACGATCCGGACAGACTTGAGATGAAGAAATACTGCAGGTTCTGTCGCAAGCACACTCTTCATAAGGAAACTAAGTAATTAGGAGGCTGTTATGGCAGAGAATGAAAACAAGGTAACCGCTGAGGTTACAGAAAAGAAGGAAGCTAAGGCGACAAAGGCTTCCAAGCCTGCTAAGAATAAGGTTCCCTTCGGCAAGAGAGTTGCTAAGGCGTTCAGAGAGTTCAAGGCAGAGTTCAAGAAGATAGTTTGGAGCAGCAAGAAGGCAACCTTCTCAAATACTGCACTTGTAGTAGCTTGTATGGTTATCGTAGCTGTTGTTATCGGTCTGCTTGACACCGGTTTCTCCAGACTTCTCAACTGGATCGCAGGTCTTATATAAGTCTGCAGCGGAGTAAATTGCAATGAGCGATTTTCACGAAGCAAGTCCCGAGGTGCGCTGGTACGTAGCGCATACCTACTCGGGTTATGAAAACAAAGTCAAGACCAATCTTGAAAAGATTGTAGAAAACAGAGGCATGCAGCATCTTATCAAGGATTGCCGTATCCCCGTGGAGATCGCGGTGGAGAACGAAGGCACCGAGAACGAGAAGGAGATCGAAAGCAAGGTCTTCCCCAGCTACGTTCTTGTTAAGATGATCATGACCGACGAAAGCTGGCACATCGTGCGTAACATCCGCGGTGTTACAGGCTTTGTGGGTCCGGGAAGTAAGCCCGTTCCCCTGACAGACGAAGAGGTTGCCGCTATCGGTATTGAGGTTCGTACAGTCGAGCTTAAGTACAACGTAGGCGACAGCGTAAAGATCACAGGCGGTCCCCTTTCGGGCTTCGTCGGTGTGGTTGAAGAGATCTCGTCTGACAAAAAGAAGATCAAAGTTATGGCGTCCATGTTCGGACGCGAAACACCTGTCGAGCTCGACTCTGACAGCGTGGAGCTTATTAACGAATAAGCTCGCATCATGTGGGAGAGGGAAAAATTTTTACTTAATTCTCTCGAAAAAAACCACTTCAGGAGGTAATTTAAAATGGCAAAGAAAATAATGGGCTATATCAAGTTACAGATAGAAGCCGGCAAAGCTACACCCCAGCCCCCTATCGGTCCTGCACTGGGTCAGTACGGTGTAAGCATCCCTAACTTCACCAAGGAATTCAACGAAAGAACCAAGAACCAGATGGGCTACGTTATCCCCGTAGTTATCACTGTTTACGCAGACCGTTCTTTCTCCTTCATCACCAAGACTCCTCCCGCACCCGTTCTTATCAAGAAGGCTTGCGGTATCGAGACTGCATCCGGCACTCCTAACAAGACCAAGGTAGCTAAGCTCACCAAGGATCAGGTTAAGGAAATTGCTGAAAAGAAGATGCCCGACCTTAACGCAGCTTCTCTCGAGGCAGCAATGAGCATGATCGCGGGTACCGCTCGCAGCATGGGTATCACTGTTGAAGAGTAATCGAGGAGGTAGCAAGAAATGAAGACAGGTAAGAAGTATAATGAAAGCGTAAAGCTTGTTGACAAGTCCAAGCTCTACGATCCCAAGGAAGCTCTTGAGCTTGTATGTCAGACCGCTAAGGCTAAGTTTGACGAAACAATCGAAATGCACATCCGTCTCGGCGTTGACTCCCGTCACGCTGACCAGCAGGTTAGAGGCGCGGTAGTTCTCCCCAACGGTACAGGTAAGACTGTTCGTACCCTCGTTTTCTGTAAGGAAGACAAGGTTCAGGCGGCTCTCGACGCTGGCGCAGACTACGCTGGTTCCACCGAGTACATGGACAAGATCCAGAAGGAAAACTGGTTCGAGTTCGACGTAATCATCGCTACCCCCGACATGATGGGTATGATCGGTCGTCTCGGTAAGGTGCTTGGTCCTAAGGGCCTTATGCCTAACCCCAAGGCTGGTACAGTTACTCCCGACGTTGCTAAGGCTGTTACAGAGGCTAAGGCAGGTAAGATCGAGTACCGTCTTGACAAGACCAACATCATCCACTGCCCCATCGGTAAGGCATCTTTCGGTGCTGACAAGCTCCTCGAGAACCTCGAGACTCTCCTCGGCGCAGTTATCAAGGCTAAGCCTGCTGCTGCTAAGGGTCAGTACATCAAGAGCTGCGTTATCGCATCTACCATGGGCCCTGGTATCAAGGTTAACTCTTCCAAGGTTGGCTAAGAAAAAATAACAAGGACTTGCATTGCAAGTCCTTTTATTTTTTCAGCTAAATTCGGTTTCACCGAGCTAAATTTGCTACGCAAGCTAAATTTCTAAAGAAGCTAAATTCGGCTACGCCGAGCTAAAGGCGAATTTAATTTAGCTGCACAAGGTGCAATTTAGCTGTTCCGTGAGGAACTATTTAGCTGCTCGTCAGAGCAATTTAGCTATTTCATAACGCTTGGCTTTGCCCATCATAACATTTGTCAACGAATACGAGGATTTTAGAATTTCCAAAACAAAATGTTAGACTAGTGTTGGGATAGAAAACTTGAAATCATTATTCAACATTATTTTATCATAAACACTTGACATTGACGTAAGGTAAAGTGGTATGATTATATTAGGGGTGGTCAAATGATAGATATAAACGAACTGTGCAAACAACTTGGCTGTACTTCAAGAACTTTAAGGTTTTATGAAGAAAAAGGACTCATCAAAAGCACTACTGATGGATATAACAATCGAAGGAAATATACAGATGAACAAGTAACCAACATTAAAAACGTATTTGTTCTTCGTTCTTTGGGAATGCCCGTATCTAAAATCCAGCAATACTTATCTGATAATGTTCCGCTCACAGACATTATAAAAGAAAGACAAGACGATTTGCACATTTCCATAGCAAAACTTACACGGGAATACAGTTTATTATGTGATGCTCTTTCTACAATAGAAAATGGTGGGAATATATTCTCCGGTACAGATAAACAAGATATTTTAACAGACAAGCAACATATAGCCAGTAAAGTTATCGATCTATTCATTTCAGGAGATTATCACAATTGCTTTGAGTACTTTTCTCCACTACTAAAGGAATATCTCCCTCTTACGGCATTCATCAAAATCGCAAAAGACACACTAACGCTAACGGGAAGCATCATCTCAACAGAACACCAAATATATTACGAACAGAACAGCTATTTTGCTTGTATTAAATGCGAAAAACACAACCTATATATAAAATTAGTCTTATTTTCTAACCAAATACAAGGGATATGGTTAACTTTATGAAATACTTTATTTATTATATACTTACTACTACAATCAATATTATAATCGCAGTAGTCCTCAAAAGCCATATCATATTATCCAAACTATCATTTGTCCCCGTGTTTTTGTTACTGCTTTCAATATTTGAAGCAATATATTTTCACAACAACAGTGAAAAACCGGACTCCGACACAAATTATTCAGTGGAGCATTACAGACTACAAAAGCAAGAATGGACTACATTTACGAAATATATGATGATTGGTTTTTTATTATCAATTCCGTTGTACATCCCCTTCATTATTTTCTTCGATTGGCTAAAGCTGATTTCTATACTTATATTTTTGCTTTGTTTTATACTTGGCTCGGCTATTTTCAAACTTCGTTTTAGGAAACAGTTAAATGCCAATAAATTAAAAGAAAAAGAAGAACTCGAAAAGCAAAAGGCAAAAGAAGAATTGGGTTATCTATAGTAATTTAATTTCGTGCTTTAAAAAGCAGTACGGTATATCTCCTTTGCAGTTCCGTAAAGTACGACAAAACCGCTTGCAAACGCAAGCGGTTTTATCATAACTTCTTCTGCAAAACCAATTTTGTATACTTATCCTCGCTCAGATCCTTAACTATCTCAAAGCCTGCGTTTTTGTATTCGGCTAACCAACGATTTAGTTCATCATCCTTCTTCATGAATAGCAGAGCCGTGTCAATATAAGTCTCCACATATTCAAATTTCGCTCGCTTTGCCCAGTCACAAGCCTCTTTTATGATACTTTTTTCTATTCCGCACCATCGAAAATCAGCGTGTACCGCCATATCAACTATGGAAAACACCTTAGCACCTTTCGGAACGGTATCAAGCATATCTGCAGTATATGAAAGGTCTTGGTCATCCATAGAAACAGGTTCTCTTCTTATACCGAGGAGATTGTATTTATCCCTGTTACCGCAATTACAAAAACCCACAGGAAAGTTCTCTCCAAGTGAGATCACAAATCCGGTCAATCTGTGCTGTTTCAGCAGTTTCTTTGTCATATTCATTAGCATCAGGGTGTGTTCTGCCTGCATAAAGTTACCCTTTTTGGCACGGTCTTCAAAGGCGGCATAGTATTCATCCCATTCTTCACGGGTAGTATCATGATTTGAAGAGAAATCAAGGTACTGTGGCGCTTTTTTACCCTTATCATATAAAAATCTGACAAGCTTTTGCCAGCTATATCCTGCAATCGATAGATATTTCATATTTTCTGCAACTATCCTGCATTTAAGCTCATAGAGCGCATCGCTTGAAAAGTCATTGATGAATATATACTGTTCAAATTCGGGTACGGGAGACTTGTGGTGCATTACCCTGTCAAGAAAGGGCGAGCTATATAAGCCGTCACGGTCTAATGCGTCAGAGCGCTTGACCTTATCATAAGCACTGGTCATATATCTGACGTATTCGGTAATATTGTCTTCATTAAGGTAGATACGTGCTCTGAGTGTATCAAGTATCCAGCGACAAAAAGAAAAATCCGCATCATCCTTATAATATTTATCGAACAATTCATCAGCAAACGCAAGGGACTCCAATGTATTATAGTCTCTTAGCGCAACAAATAATGCCGAACAGGCTTGTTGCAGAACGGTTTGTTTATGCTGTATAAGCTCGTCTCCCTCAAGACAGCCGGATAATAAAGTATTTCTGTAATCAAGTAAAGAATGTGAAGGCGTAATTTCAGCCTTATACAGGATCTTCTTTGCCTGTTCTTTCATGCCTAAGGCGACGTATATTTCGGCAAGCAAATGCTTATAGGATTCGTTTTCGGGATCTCTGCGGGTCAATTCCTGTATATCAGCATATGCCTTGCTGAGATGTCTGCTTTTCTTGATTTCATTTTCGGGATTACAATAGGTCTGTTCGTCGACGTCGGTATATGCCTGAATGCGAAGCTTGATGTTCTTCTCTTCATTAATACAAGCTCGTACGATTTGTTTATTGGCAAGAAAACGTCTTTCCAACCATTTTATATCATCGGGAAATTCCCTTAGTGCTTCTTCGCATACCACCAGCATAAATTCATCGCCCAGAGGCATATGCTCCCAATATTTTTCCTCCAACTCCTTCTGCCTGTTACCGCCCAGCAGCTCGTCTGAACCCAAACCCAGGAGATTACATATAGGCATAATAAGAGATATATCCGGGGAGGTCTGTCCGTTTTCCCATTTGGATATGGCCTGTGCGGTTACCCCGAGAACCTTTGCCATAGCCTCTTGGGTTATATTCTTTTTCTTTCGCTGCTCTCTTATTCTTTCGCCGATATCTTTCATATATTGCCTCCGTTATGTTCTGAAAACAGTATAACATATAAACTGTAAAACCACAAGAGAGCAAATGGTAAGTAGTTATCAACCTATAGTTTATATCCTCTTGAGGACCGCGTTATTGACTTATGGGGTTATGTCTGTTATCCTGTATATGGAAGCTGAATTGTAAATAGTGCTATTTTCGCAGTAAATATTCCGTGACATTGGATATGTACCGTGATATAATACAGACAACAGTTAAGGAGGTGGTCGTATGAATGATAAGCGCGCATCAGAAAAATGGCTTTTTGCCTTTGCTAAAAACATACCAATGAATAAATTAAAAGAATATGTTTTATCGGACTGTAACTTTCTGTGGCACATATTTTCCTTTGAACTTGTTCCGTGTCTTAAAGGAGAGAAAGCAAAAAGAGCTTTTGACGCTTTGACATACGATAAGGCGATAATGTTTAAGTCGGGATATTTCTTTTCAGGTAAACCTGAGATAATAGACCTGCAGATGATAGGAAAACTAACTTCGGATGAAATAGAAAATACCGATGTATATATAACCGACCCTGATTATAAGTGGACATATGTACACACCCACGAAAGTGATTGCGGCCCATACTTTATAAAAATATGAGGTAATATGGAATACAAAGACGAAATAATAA
>JAZRQH010000081.1:0-12394 GCA_045649645.1 Eubacteriales bacterium | reverse complement strand
TTCTTGATATGCTCCTCTGCCTGAGCACCCTTCTTACTTGCGTTGATAAAGGGTCCTTCTGCGTTAACACCTGCAAGGTAAGCACCCTTCCAAGTCTTAGATTCCTCCTGCATGGAACGAACGATATCAAGAGCAGCTTCGATTTCCTCAATAGAAACCGTCATAGTGGTGGGAAGGAAAGCGGTAACACCGTTCTTTACAACCCCCTCTGCCATCTTACGGATACCCTCGGGCTTGCCGTCGGAGGCGTCCTCGTTCATGTAGCCGTGGATATGTACGTCCACAAGACCGGGAGCAACGTAGTTGCCCTCAGCATCAATGATCTCAGCATCTGCGGGGATGTCGCAATCATCCACCAAGCCGATGATCTTTTCGTCATAAAGCACCGCTTTTTCTACGATACCGTCAGCAAGAATAACCTTGCCGTTTCTGATACACTTCATAGCTTTGTCCTCGTATAAAATTAATCAAGAAAATTATATCACTAAAGGAAAAATAAAACAAGCCATTTACGACAAAAAAATCACTTTTTTTACAATATATATAATATAAAATCAGCCTGCGATTGACAGGCTGATTGATCTTATTTTGAGATTTTTGTTTTACGGGTACTAAATTAATACTGTACATCTCTGTAGTATACCGACTCTTTTTTTCTGCTTTCCTCAAACAGTCGGTATTCTTCCTCTGTATAGGCATTGAAATCAAAGAATTCTTTTACGTTACGATAGGGTAGATCTACATTTAATTCACTCATGATTTCAATATAACATTTTATTTTGTTTGTTGCTGCTACTGCCGAATAATGAGGATCGGTTTCAGAATCGGATAAAACATTATCGATCAATCTTCCGATAACGTCCTCCATATCATTCAATAAATATTTCAGCTTTTCAATATTAATATTCATGTTGTTTCACCGTATTCATAGATATTTATACTACTTTTAATATAGCATTAAATTAAGAATAAAACAACACTTTTCCCACAAAAATATTTACTTTTCGTAATTAAAGTGTTATAATCAATCTTAGAAATAAAACTTTGGAGGTTTATATATATGTATTATGTAGGCGTAGACCTTGGCGGAACAAATATCGCCATAGGTATAGTAGACGAGGAGCTTAATATCGTTCTCAAGGACAAGGTGCCCACCCTTGCGGGCAGACCCAGCGACGAGATCATCAAGGATATGGCTGATCTCATCAAGTCCCTTGTAGAGCGTACCGGTATCTCCTTTGAGGATATCGCATACGTTGGTATCGCGGCTCCCGGTACCGTTGACCCCGCAAACGGTGTTGTAAAGTACTGTAACAACATCAAGATGTTCCATTATCCCATAGCTGAAAAGCTTATGTCCCACATCCCCGTAAAGAAGGTTTACCTTGAGAACGATGCTAACGCTGCAGCTCTTGCTGAAGCAAAGGCAGGTGCGGGTAAGGGCTGTGACGATCTTATCCTTATCACCCTCGGTACAGGTCTTGGAGGCGGTATGGTTATCGGCGGCAAGCTCTATTCCGGATTTAACTATGCGGGTGCCGAGATCGGTCATATGGCAATCGAGTACGGCGGCAAGCCCTGTACCTGCGGACGCAAGGGCTGCTGGGAGGCTTATTCCTCTGCTACAGGTCTTATCCGTATGACAAAGGAAAAGCTCATGGAGACCAAGGACACCATCATGTGGGATATGGTTGAGGGCGATATTGAGAAGACCAGCGGCAGAACCGCTTTCAACGCTGCAAAGCAGGGTGACAAGGCGGGTAAAGAAGTCGTTGATATGTACATAAACTACCTTGCATACGGTATGGTAAATATCGTAAACATCTTCCAGCCTCAGGTATTTGCCATCGGCGGCGGTGTTTGCGGCGAGGGAGATTACCTTCTCAATCCTCTTAAGGAGATCGTTGACCGCGATCAGTATGGCACCAACTCTCACGATGACAAGACCGTTATCAAGATTGCAGAGCTTGGCAACGATGCAGGCATCATCGGTGCTGCTTCTTTAGGTCTCTGAGCGGCGAGTCGCCGCAGCCATACTGCGCACGAAAGCTCAGTAATTCAAATAACACGGAATGGAGATATTCCATATAATATTATGAACAGATACGACGTAGTAGCCGTGGGTGAGGTCCTTATAGACTTCACCCCCGACGGCGTTTCAAAAAAAGGTATGTCACTCTTTGAGTGCAATCCCGGCGGTGCCGTGGCAAACGTTCTTGCGGCAGTTAACCGCTTTGGCGGTCATACCGCCTTTATAGGCAAGGTGGGAGACGATTCCTTCGGACATTTTCTTTCCGATACTCTTGTTTCCTACGGTATAGATACCAAGGGACTTCTTTTTGACAAGAAGATCCCCACCACCCTTGCATTCGTTACCCTTGATGAAAAGGGTGATCGATCCTTCAGCTTCTACCGTAAGCCGGGTGCTGACGTAATGCTTGATTTTTCTGAGATCGACAAGGCACAGCTCGAGAACACTAAGATCTTCCACTTCGGCTCTGTTTCCCTTACAGACGATCCCGCATATACTGCTACCATAGAGGCGGCAAAGTATGCAAAGAGTAAGGGTGCTATCATCAGCTACGACCCCAACTACCGTCCTCTTCTCTGGGACAGCGTTGAGTTGGCAGTAGAGCGTATGACCGAGGGTCTGGCTATAGCCGACATCATCAAGGTGTCCGACGAAGAGCTGAAGCTCTTAACAGGCGAAAGCGACCTTGACCGCGGTGCTGAGAAGTTATTTGAATACGGCGCGAAGCTGGTGTTCATTTCCATGGGTGCAAAGGGCTCTTATTACTGTAATAAGAATGGCTCTAAGTTCATGTACACCTATGACGTGGCAACGGTTGATACCACAGGCGCAGGTGATGCCTTCCTCGGAGCTATCCTGTATAGATTAAAGGATAAGAATCTCACCGAGATCGCAGAGCTTTCCACCGACGAGCTTGACGATATCCTTGACTTTGCCAATGCTTCAGGCTCTCTTACCACCACCAAGACAGGTGCGGCTCCCTCTATTCCCACACTTGAGGAAATAGATGTGTGCCGAAGGACAGTAGGTAAGCTTCAATGAGAATACAGACAGAATGTCTGCACTGTTTACTGCGTCAGGTAACTGACGCAGTTCTTATGACCGATGCGGACGAAGAAACAAGACACAATATAATGATGAAAGAAATTGAATTTCTTTCTCATTATAACGATTATGCATCACCTCCTCATATCGCAGGTCCCATGCATAAGTGTGTGCGTGAAATGAGCGGATGCTTTGATCCTTATTGTAATATAAAGGAAAAGGACATGGCTACCGCAGCTAACAACTTTCCCTTGGTGGAGGAATATATATCCACCAAGGACGATCCCCTCTATTGGGGTGTAAAGGCTGCCTGTGCGGGTAACACCCTTGACAGTGCCGCAAACCCCGGCGGCTCCTTTAAGGAGTCTATGGAAGCAGAGCTTGACACTCCCTACGGTATCTGCGATATAGAGCTGCTGCGTGAAAGGCTGGGTACCGCAAAGAAGGTGCTTATCTTAGCCGATAACTCTGGCGAGACCTATTTTGACGTACTTATGCTCCGTGCATTGGGCGACGTTGAGATAATATACGCAGTCCGTGACTGCCCCAGTATAAACGACGCTACCGTTGAGATCGCAGAGCGTTCCGGTATATCCGAATACGCCCGTATCATTTCAAGCGGCTCCACCGCCCCGGGAACTATTCTTGACGAGGCAACCGATGAGTTCAGAGCGATTTTTGACGCAGCCGACGTTGTCATCTCCAAGGGTCAGGGGAACTACGAAGCCCTTGACGATGCGGGCAGGGAAATATTCTACCTTTTCAAGGTGAAATGTCCTGTGATATCCAAAAAATTCGGGATTGAAATGGGAAAATATGTGCTGAATTTGAGATAGTAAATTCCGGTGTGAATCCTTTATTTTCTTGCAACATGCACAACAAATAACAATAATAATTCTAAAACAACAGCTGAGTTTTTGGATAAAATCCACAAAAGCTCAGCTGTATTTGTTAATAAATGGTCGCGTAATTGTGAAATAAATAAGAATAAAATTTGACAAATGTGCAAAAAAGTGATAGAATTATCGAAGGATTTTTGTCCGTAAAACTCTATATTCTACGGCGTAGTGCCGTAAAGGAAGGAAACCATGAGAAACTTTTTGACACTCACAAAGAAGGCTACAGCTTTGGCTCTCGTTACGATGATGCTTCTGTCTGTAGCGCCCTTCTCGATGAGCGCTGCTACTCCTACCGTTGCTGATGACGGCAGAGTTATGAACAGCGTTATTCCTGCAGATACCGCGTCCGCATACGGTCTTCAGGATACTGTTATCATCGACGAAGCAGGCAATCCTGTAGAAACACCCAGAGAAGCTGCTGCTTCCGAGGCGGGTGTTATCATCGATGACGTTGCAGGCTTCCCTGCAGAGTACAACAGCATGAACGTTACAAATGCTGCAGGTACTTCTATCATCACCGAGGTACAGGACCAGGGTTATTCCGGTAACTGTTGGGCGTTTGCTGCTGTTGCTGCAGCAGAGACTGCCTACATTCGTAATAACGCTGACGCTACCTACGTTGACTATTCCGAAGCTTATATGGCTTATGTAGGAAACAGACCCAGAACCTCCGATCCCACCGACCCGATGTGCGTTGACGGCGTTAATATAGCTGAGCCTCACGATCGCGGCGGTAATGCTCTTATCGCAGGCTCTGCTCTTGCGAGATGGTGCGGCCCCGTCCACGAGGCTCTGCTCCCTCCCTGTGATTTCTACGGCAGCTACAAGTCATGGGGTGTAACCGACGATATGCGTTATATCGCTGAGCAGCACATGATCACCAACATCATGATCTACACCAGAAGCCAGGCAGCTATGAAGTCCGCTATCCAGTCCTTCGGCGGTGTATATCTGCTCTACTACCACGATCACGGCGCGGTTAAGGATATCCCCGGTGCTACAACATATTATCAGAACCGCTACACAAGCATCAACCACGCGGTTTACTGTGTAGGCTGGAACGACAACGTTCCCGTTTCCTCCTTCGTAACACCTCCTCCCGGCCCCGGTGCTTGGCTTATCAAGAACTCCTGGGATGAGAGCTGGGGTAACGGCGGCGGTTACTTCTGGATGTCCTACTATGATACCTCTCTCTATGATGCATGGATCATGGACTTCGAGGGTATCGAAAACGTAGACAATAACTATCAGTACGACGGCGCATGGGGCGAGGGCTTCTCCTACTTCTGGTGGGAAGGCGGCTACGAAAAGCATGCTCTCACTCAGGCTAACATGTACCACGCAAAGGGCCACGAGAGGGTTAAGCAGGTAGGTGTATTCAGCTACAATGAGGCTGCAACCGCTACCGTTGAGATCTGGACAAATATGACCGATCCTCACAACCCCGAAACAGGTAAGCTCAGAGCAACTGCTACCGAGTCCTTCTCCGGCATCGGCTACAGAACCATCAGATTCCCTGAGCCTGTAGAGATTCTTCCCGGCGAGAGATTTGCTGCTGTTGTAAGAATGCAGTCAAACTGCGGCGAGCCCTCTTACGGTGTTGTTGAGTATGAGCCCTATACACGCGGTCTTCCCGGACAGTCCTACTACCGTGATCCCGAGACCGGTAAGTGGACTATGGATACAGTAAACGCATTTATCAAGGCGTTTACCGAGGATGTAGTTGTTGATACCTCTGCTCTTCAGGAGCTCTACGACGCATGTCTTGAGTATGGCTTTACCAACGAGACCAACCCCTTTATGGCTAACGCATACGCGGCTCTTACCAAAGAGGACGTATCCAAGCAGGAAGTTACCAACGCATATAAGTTCCTGTACTCCAATTTCAGCGGTACCGTAGGCGTTATCAAGTTTGACGGTATCATCGAAGGCGCAGAGAACATTCCCGAAATGGTGAATGCTGCCAAGGGTACATACGTAACCCTTCCCACAGATACTCCTTACTTCCCCGGATGGGCGTTTGTCGGCTGGAGCGAGTCCGGTTATGCAAGCGGCACATACTACTATCCCGGTCAGACACTTAAGCTTGATAACTCCTTGACACTCAAGGCTATCTGGAGAAAGTCTGACGGCGACGGTGCTTTCGCTAACGGCGGCGGTTACTACGCAGTTTACTACGATCCCAACGGCGGTTCCTGGGACGGCTCCAACACCAATATCACCAAGTCTGAGTCCGAGTTCGGTCTTATGACCTTTGCAACTCCCTTCGTATTCCCCAAGGCTACAAAGACCCTTGACAGAAAGGGCTACAGACTCCAGACAGACAAGGACGATATGACCCAGGTTGAGTTCTGGTCCGGTAACGGTCAGGGCAGACTTACCTACGACGATCCTATCAACAACGGTTACGAGTACGAGATCTACGATCGCGCTTACAAGAACTCCGTATTTATGGTTAACACCGACCGTGTTCCTTACGGTGACAACATTTTTGTAAATGCAGCTTGGGACCCCATCGTTACTTACGATATGAACAACGGTACCGGCGTAAAGGTTCTCGACTTTAACTACATTACCGACGGTAACGAATATACCGTTCTCGGTGCAGGCGATTACACTGAATATGCAGACGATGAGGGTAACCTCAGAGAAAACCGTGAGGGCTATAACGGTCTCACCGCTATTCCCGAAAACGGAGACAAGGTTCTCCTTTACTGGAACACCAGAGCGGACGGTACAGGTACAAACTACGATATCGGTAAGGAATATGATGTTACCGAGCCTATCACCCTCTACGCAGTATGGGAAGGTGATTTCGAGCACGTTCACAACTATATCGGTACTATGACTACAATGCCTACCTGCGAGGGTAACGGTATTATGACTTACGAATGCTCCTGCGGCGACAGCTACGAGGAGACCACAGGTGTTCTCGGTCACGCAATGGGCGAGTGGAAGGTAGTCAAGGATGCTACCGAAACTGAGGACGGCCTCAGACAGAGATCCTGCCGCCGTGCGTGCGGTCTCGTTGAAGAAGAGGTTATCCCTGCATTCGGTACTCCCGACGTTGGCGAGCCCACCGTATCTGCAGAAGGTCCCAACCTTACAGTTCACAACCTTGCAGACGTTAAGGACATCTGGGTAGGCTACGGTGAATACACCACCTACAGAGACGTTAAGGACAACGCAGTTGTACAGATCACAGCAGCTAAGATCAACGGTGCTTCCGAGTACACATACCTCGTTAAGGACGGCGGTATGCATACCGTACTTATCCGTTACAACGACGGTACTCAGAAGTTCCTCTACATCGAGATCAACGTAACAGAGCCTACCTTTACGGTTAACGGTCTCCAGCTTACAGTCGGCAACCTTGACGGTGTTAAGGTTATCAGAACCGCATACGGCGAGCACAAGACCGTATCCTCCATCAAGAAGACTGCAGGCGCAAGAGGCTTCACCGCTAAGAACGATATCAAGGGCGCGGACAGCTATAAGATCCAGTACAGAGAAAACGGTACTGTTACTGTAGCAGTACAGTATACCGACGGTTACACCGCATTCTATACCTACGAGGTACAGAAGAAGACTCCTGACTTCAAGCAGGAAGGCGATACCGTTACCATTGGCAACATCGACGGTCTTTACAACGTAAGATACGCTCCCGGCGAATGGAAGACAGTTTCTCAGATCAAGGCAGCAACCGGCTCCAAGGCACTTAAGGCATCCGCAGCGGTTGACGGTGTTATCACCGTTAAGAACCTCAAGGCAGGTACTTACACATTCTGTGTACAGTATGATGACGAGTCATATAACTACTACGTAATCACTGTAGAATAATATAATTGCAAAAAGAAAGCAGCGGAGAAATCCGCTGCTTTCAATTTTTTTGTTACTTCGCACTCAGCGAAACGTCATAATACTTATACAGTGTTTCTACCTCTGTGGTGGTCTTTGCAAATACGTCGCTAAGAGACCTGTTGTCAAGCTTAAGGCTGCTCAGTCCTCTGTAGCAATGATATATACTTGCAAAATCCTCAGAGTCGTACTCGATCATTATCTCGCAGTATTCCTTGAGGATCTCGGAATCCTTGTATCCATCAAGTCTTTCAAAGGAAGCGGCTGCACTGAGGTACTCGCCGTTTTTTATATCATTGGTAGCGTCTGTGTATACGGCGTAGTCCTTTATAAGACCTGCGGAAAAGATAAGAGTGAGTATTATAACCGAGTATATTATAAATTTTTCAACGGGTAAAACCTTCATTTTTGAAGCCCTCCTTTTCTTTCTGTATCTATATCTTACACAAGGAGGTGTCCGATAAATGGGACTTGAAATATTCTTTTCGGTATGTTATTATATAAAAGGGTGATAAATTATGGCAAAAAGTGAAAATCAAAAATTAAAGCTTCTATATATCATTGGTATTCTTGAAAAGGAAAGCGACGAGGAGCATCCCATGGCTACTCAGAGCCTTATCGACAGACTGGGTGAATACGATATCAAGGCAGAGCGTAAGGCTATATATAACGATATAGAGTGCCTCTGTGAGTTTGGCTACGATATAATACATATCCCCGGCAAGAACGGCGGATATTATATGGGATCAAGGAGATTTTCTCTGCCCGAGCTCAAGCTTCTGGTTGATGCGGTACAGTCCTCTAAGTTCATAACCGTCAAAAAGAGCCGTGAGCTTATATCCAAACTATCGGATATGGTCAGCAGATATGATGCGGGACATCTTAACAGACAGGTGGACGTATTCAACCGTGTCAAGACCATGAACGAGAGCATCTACTATAACGTAGACTATCTCCATCGCGCAATGAACAACAATCACGAGATAACCTTCAAATATTACGATCTCAACTATAAAAAGGAAAGGGTACTGCGCCACGATGGCAAGGTGTACCGTGTTTCCCCCTGGTCGCTGTGCTGGGATGACGAAAACTATTACCTTATTTCCTACGACGAGGAGACGGCGGCTATCCGACATTTTCGAGTTGACAAGATGACCGATATACGCCAATCACAGGAGATGAGAAAGGGAAAGGAGGTCTTTTCTCAGTTTGACCGAGCCGACTATTCCAAGCAGGTCTTCGGTATGTTCAGCGGTGAGGCTGAGCCTGTGGTACTCAGATGCCGTAAAAGCCTTGCCCATATTATCTTTGACCGCTTCGGCACCGATCTTTCGGTGCGTTCGGTGGACGGAGACTTCTTTGAAGCTACCGTCAAGGTCATAGCCAGCCGCCCCTTTTTCTCCTGGGTATTCCAGTTCGGCGGAGACGTCAATATCATTTCTCCCGCATCGGTCATATCCGATTATAAGGAGCTTATTGACAATGTTAACAATATGATAATTTAACAGTTTTACTATTGAAATTTTGTTGTCTCCAAGGTATCATATCTACGAATAAAACACGTGAGGCAAAACAATGAGAAAAACAAAAATAGTATGTACCTTAGGTCCTGCATCTGCAAATGAAGAGATCATAGAACGGATGCTCAGGGCGGGTATGAATATAGCAAGATTAAACTTTTCCCACGGCACACACGACGGACACCGCGAGTATATAGAGCTCTTCCGCCGTGTACGCGACAGATTGGAGCTGCCTGCAGGCGTTATGCTTGATACCAAGGGCCCCGAGATCCGTCTTGGCGAATTTGAAAACGGCAAGGCTGTGCTCAAGGACGGCGGTGAGTTTATCCTTACCGTTGAAAAGTGTCTCGGTAACTCTGATAAGGCTGAGATCTCCTACCGCGGTCTGCCCTGTGAGGTCAAGGCAGGGGACAGAGTCGTTATAGACGACGGAAAGATAGCGCTCAAGGTCAAGAGCATTACGGACACCGACGTGGTATGCCGTGTTATACACGGCGGCGAGGTGTCTGACCACAAGAGCGTCAATCTGCCGGGCGTAGCTCTCAATATGCCCTATATGAATGAGAAGGATAAGTCTGACGTTCTGTTCGGTATAGAGATGGACGTTGATTTTGTGGCGGCGTCCTTTGTCAGATCCAAGGCGGACGTTATCACTCTTCGTAAGTTCCTTGACTATAACGGTGGCCACGATATCAAGATAATCTCTAAGATAGAGAATATGCAGGGTATCGAGAACTTCGATGAGATACTTAAGGTCTCCGACGGCATTATGATCGCACGAGGCGATATGGGCGTTGAGGTTCCCTTTGAACAGCTTCCCGGTCTGCAGAAGCGGTTTATCCGCCGCTGTTACAAGGCAGGTAAGATGGTTATAACCGCAACCCAGATGCTGGAGTCCATGATAACCAACCCCGCTCCCACCAGAGCCGAGATCACCGACGTTGCAAACGCTGTATTTGACGGCACCTCCGCTATTATGCTTTCCGGTGAGAGCGCAATGGGTAAGTATCCTGTCAAGGCCGTTGAGACTATGGCTATGATAGCCCGTCAGGCTGAGAAGGATGCCTTTGATATGAATATGTACTGCGACAGACAGTTCGATATGGACTCGGGTGACATTGCCAATGCTATATGCGATGCGGCTTGTACTACTGCCCGCGATATCGATGCCAAGGCTATCATTGCCGTTACCATGCACGGACATACAGCCCGCCGTATGAGCAAATTCAGACCCTCTGAGCCTATCGTAGCGGCAACCCCCAAGGCTAAGACCTATCATCAGCTTGCGCTGAGCTGGGGCGTATATCCGGTTATGGCGCGTATGATAAGCGACTCTGACGAGCTTTTCATCCACGCCGCTGACTGTGCAAAGCAGCTTGATATCGTTCATAACGGCGATCAGGTGGTCATCACCGCAGGCTTGCCTCTTAAATCAGGCGCATCTACCAACATCGTCCGTATCCATACCGTAGGTGATTTTCATATCGACGGTTAAACAAATATAAATAATCCCCTATGACTAAGGTCATAGGGGATATATTATTTTTTGAACTCAGGTTTTGGGAAATCCTCTTTGTTCTGCAGAACTCTTTGCATTATCTCCTCGTAGCTGCACCATTCCACACGGTGGGATAAATGTTCGTTTACACGTTTGGCTATAAGCTCAAGCACGTCCATACCGGTACATAGTCCGTTTGATATAAGGCTCTGCCAATGGGTTATAAAGAGGGGATAACCGCCTGTCTCAAGGACCTTGACTATGTCTCCGCCACGTCCGTCTGCGGTGATATACTTGTCGGCAATCGAGCTTATAAACTCCGCGCTTGTGTCGGTGGTGTCAATGGTATCCCAGATATAATCAAATGTGGTGGCGGGGATAGAAACTACACAGCGGCTGCCGTCGTCATATTCTACCCAGGGCTTGGCATTTGGTACGTTACGAAGGCCTCTGAGATAATACCAACAATCCTTTGAGCCGTATACGTCGTATACCGCCTGAGATACAGACTGAACGTACTCGTCCTCTACCTCTATGCCAAAGGACCAGGGGGAGGTGCATCCGAGGGAGGGAAGTCCTGCCTCCTTAAGGATAGAGAACGCCTTTGTGATATAGGGTGTCAAAACATTTTTGTCCTTATCGGCTGCCCATACACATTCGTTTATGGGGATCATCTCCCCTGTTTTAACGTCAACGGCGTTATTGTGGGTCAGCATCTCGGGACCTACAGAGAATGCGGGTATAACACGGCTCTTGACCGTATTAAGCCATTCTTTTAATTCTTCATCGGGAAATCCCTCGATACCGTTGACTATATCTCCGCGGTTGCCCGGCATAGGAACAACGCTGAACTTACCCTTTATTCCGTATTTCTCGATGATATCACAGAAGCGGAACAGGGTAGAGTTGGGATTGTATTCTAATATAGGACGTCCGTCCTCGGTTACAGTCTTGTTGTGATGGGTATAGTAGACCGATATTCCCGGTGTAGGATCGTCAAGGACGAGACAGATTGGTACTTTTTTCATAGGGTATCTCCTAATAAAGCACCGCATAGCGGTGCTTTATATATTCATATTAATCTCTTCGCTTTGAAATTACGTGAGATTATTGTCGGACGACCTGTGGTCGTCTGTGCTATACTATCGGGCGTAGTATGGCAGGGGGCACCTTGCCCCTTAGTTATTGGACTCAAGACAGAGCTTAAGGAGCTCGTCTACGTGAGCGGTAGCTACGCACTCGTAAGTGTCGGAAGCACCGTAGTAGATCTTAACCTCGCCGTCACCCTCAAGGATCATACCGCCGGGGAATATAGTGTTCTGTCTGAAGCCTTCGTCGGTCTCGTAGGGCATATCGGGAGCAAGAAGAGGCTCCTTGTACATACCGAGGATCTTGGAGGGATCTTCAAGGTCGAGAAGCATTATACCTCCCATATATCTGTGAGGCCACTTGGGCTCCCAGCCGTTCTTGCCCCATTCGGGATTAGACTCAACGCAGTGGAATGTGGTCAGCCAGCCCTTTTCTGTCTTAACGGGAGGAGCTG
>JAZRQH010000080.1:0-3208 GCA_045649645.1 Eubacteriales bacterium | reverse complement strand
GAATAACGTCGCTTTCGTGCCAATGCTTACAAACGGTAACCTTAGCCTTCTCTCTCCAGTCGGTGATAAGAGCAGTACCCTTGTCGCCCTGCATATAAAGTCTGGGAAGTGCGATAAAGTTAAAGGTGCCTGTTTCGATATAAGCCTGCGCGCCGTCCTCAAAGTAGATGAAGAGCTTGTAGCCGTCGTCTACCTCAAAGTTGGTGGTATGGATAAACTTACAGTAGATACCTGTGATCTTCTGCTTGAAGAGCTGAAGTGCCTGGTCGATAAGATGTACGCCCCAGTCAAGAAGCATACCGCCGCCGTGCTCCTTCTCGCCTCTCCAGTCGCTGGGGATACCGCGGGAGCCATGAATACGGGACTCGTAGTTAAATACCTTACCGATCTCGCCGGAGTTCCAGATCTGCTTCATACCGAGAAAGTCAACGTCCCAACGTCTGTTCTGATGTACAGAGAATACGCAGTTGTTCTTTTCTGCTGCCTCTACCATCTGTGCAAACTCATCGCTTGACATTGCAACAGGCTTTTCGCAGATAACGTGCTTGCCTGCGTTAAGAGCCTTTACAACGGTGCCAAGGTGGTCGTCGTTGGGGATAGCAACGGTGATTATATCTACTCTATCGTCAGCTAAAACGTCCTCAAGAGAATCATATGCAAATATACCTCTTGAACGAGCAAGCTCGGACTTAGCGGGATCTATATCATAGATACCGAGGAGGTTTACAACGTCCTTTTCTATAGCCTTTGCAACGTGATAACCGCCGCCCATTCCGCCGTAGCCTACGACAACTAAATTCTTCTTTTCCATAATAAATAACCTTTCGTGAAACGGTTTACAGTTAAATTTATTATATCATATTGAAAACGAATGTCAACCTTTTTGAAAAAATAAACCGCAGTTTTCACTGCGGTTTAATGATTATTCAATATTCGGAGTTTTTCATTCCGTGTGGTTTGAGCTACTGCACAACAGGGCGCAGTTTGTCCGGGGACGACTCACCCCTTAGAACAGACCGGTGATCTTTCCGTTGTCGTCAACGTCGATCTTCTCTGCTGCGGGAACCTTGGGAAGTCCGGGCATGGTCATAATGTCGCCTGTCAGAACTACCACAAAGCCTGCGCCTGCGCTGATCTTAACGTTCTTTACGGTTACGGTAAAGCCTGTAGGAGCGCCTAACTTTGTCATATCGTCAGAGAAGGAATACTGTGTCTTTGCAATACATACGGGACAAGAGCCAAATCCAAGCTCTGTGAGCTTGTTAAGCTCCTTTCTGGCTGCGGGCAGAATGGTAATGCCGTCGCCTCCGTATACCTTCTTAACTACCTTTTCGATCTTCTCTTCAAGGGAGTCTGCGTCCTCATAGCTGAAGGTAAAGTCACCCTTTTCCTCTTCACAAAGACGAACCACCTCTTCTGCAAGAGCCTCGCCGCCCTTTCCACCCTCTGCCCATACGGTAGAGAGCACTACGTTAACACCAAGCTCCTTACACTTCTCGATAACAAGCTCGATCTCGGCATCGGTATCGGTGGGGAAACGGTTTACTGCAACTACAGAGGGAAGCTTGTAAACGTTCTTGATGTTGGAAACGTGACGGAGAAGATTGGGAAGACCCTTTTCAAGAGCTTCGAGATTCTCGTCGTTAAGCTCGGTCTTTGCAAGACCGCCGTGCATCTTGAGTGCACGCACTGTTGCAACGATAACAACTGCACAAGCCTCAAGACCTGCAAAACGGCACTTGATATCAAGGAACTTTTCAGCACCAAGGTCAGCACCGAAGCCTGCCTCTGTGATAGCATAGTCGGAGAGCTTCATTGCCATACGGGTAGCGGTAACAGAGTTACAGCCGTGAGCAATGTTGGCAAAGGGACCGCCGTGAACGAATGCGGGAGTACCCTCAAGGGTCTGAACAAGGTTAGGCTTGAGCGCATCCTTGAGAAGTGCTGTCATAGCACCCTGAGCATTAAGCTGACCGCAGGTAACCGGCTTTTCGTCGTAGGTATAGCCCACGATGATCCTTGAGAGTCTTTCCTTCAAGTCGGAGATAGACTTGGAAAGGCAAAGCACTGCCATAATTTCACTTGCAACGGTGATATCATAACCGTCCTCACGGGGTACGCCGTTTACACGTCCGCCAAGACCGTCTGTTACAAAGCGGAGCTGACGGTCGTTCATATCAACACAGCGCTTCCATGTGATACGGCGGGGGTCGATGTTAAGGGAGTTACCCTGATAGATGTGGTTATCGAGCATTGCTGCAAGCAGGTTGTTTGCCGCACCTATAGCGTGGAAGTCACCTGTAAAGTGGAGGTTGATGTCCTCCATAGGCACTACCTGTGCCCAGCCGCCGCCTGCGGCACCGCCCTTGACACCGAACACGGGACCAAGAGAGGGCTCACGCAGAGCAACGGATACGTTCTTGCCCAGACGCTTGAGACCGTCGGCAAGACCGATAGTAGTCGTTGTCTTACCCTCACCTGGGGGGGTGGGGGTTATTGCGGTAACAAGGATAAGCTTACCGTCCTTCTTTGTTTCATCGTTAAGAAGAGAGAGATCTACCTTTGCCTTGTACTTGCCGTACTGCTCAAGATATTCGTCGGGAACGCCTGCTACCTTTGCAATCTCGGTAATAGGCTTCATCTCAACAGACTGTGCTATTTCGATATCGGACATATAAGCCATAACTTTGTTCTCCTTATTGTTATTAGTTATTGAAATACTTGAATGCGGAATTGAAGAGGTTCATCTCATAGGTTCCCTCTACGTTCTTGTAGAGACCTGTACCGATACGCTCGCTATGTCCCATCTTACCAAGAACACGGCCGTCGGGAGAAGTGATACCCTCGATTGCGTGAGCGGAGTTGTTGGGGTTGAATGCGATGTCGTATGTAGCGTTGCCACAGAGGTCACAGTACTGAGTAGCGATCTGGCCGTTAGCAGCAAGCTTAGCGATAAGCTCGTCGGAGCCAAGGAATCTACCTTCACCGTGGGAGATCGGTACTGTGTAAACCTCGCCTGCCTTTGTACCCATGAGCCAAGGAGACTTGTTGGAAGCGATTGCTGTACGAACAAGCTTGGACTGGTGGCGTGCGATGGTATTGAAGGTAAGCGTGGGACAGTTTTCGTCGGTATCGATGATGTCACCGTAGGGAACAAGACCCAGCTTGATAAGAGCCTGGAAACCGTTACAGATAACAAGCATCAGAC
>JAZRQH010000079.1:0-1926 GCA_045649645.1 Eubacteriales bacterium | reverse complement strand
CATACCGGACAGACGGCCGAGAGTCATCTCAACTATAGCCTGAGCCTGGATATCGGTAAGACCGAAGTTCTCCATCAGCTTTGCCTTAGCATCGGGAATAGATGCGGAGCTGCGGATGATCTTGATAACCTCGTCGATATGATCGATAGCTATCTTCTGTCCCTCACGGATATGAGCCTCGTGCTCAGCCTTCTTAAGATCAAAGTTCACGCGGCGAACGATAACGCTCTCCTGATGAGCGATATAGTGCTCAAGTATCTCCTTAAGGGATAAGATCTTAGGCTCGCCCTTGACCAGCGCCAGCATATTGATAGCGCAGGTGTCCTGAAGCTGCGTATATTTATAAAGCTGATTAAGTATGATCTGACCGTTGGCATCACGGCGGTACTCGATAACCACGCGGATACCGTCCATATCAGACTCGTCACGGATATCGGTGATACCCTCAACTCTCTTTTCCTTTACAAGGTTGGCTATCTGCTCAACCATAGTTACCTTGTTGACCATATAGGGGATCTCGGTAACTACGATACGGCGGTTCTCCTCCTCAACCTCTGCCTTGGAGCGAACCATAACGCGGCCTTTACCTGTGGTATAAGCCTGAACGATACCGTTGGAACCGTAGATGGTAGCGCCTGTGGGGAAGTCGGGACCCTTGATATACTGCATAAGGTCCTGAACGTTAGCCTCGGGGTTATCCATAAGATATATGGTAGCATCCACTACCTCACCTAAGTTATGGGTAGGAATATTGGTAGCCATACCTACAGCAATACCTACAGAACCGTTTACCAGAATGTTGGGGAAACGGGAGGGGAGTACGGTAGGCTCCTTAAGCTTGTTATCAAAGTTGGGGACAAAGTCAACGACGTTCTTCTCGATATCCTCAAGCATAAGGTCAGCCAGCTTTGTCATACGCGCCTCGGTATAACGGTAAGCAGCCGCCTGGTCACCGTCTATGTTACCAAAGTTACCCTGACCGTCGATAAGAGTATATCTAAGGGAGAAGGGCTGTGCAAGACGTACCATGGAATCGTAAACCGCAGAGTCACCGTGGGGATGATATCTACCAAGCACGTTACCTACTGTAGTCGCAGACTTACGGTAAGGCTTATCATAAGTCAGATGGTCCTCGTACATAGCGTAGAGGATACGTCTGTGAACAGGCTTGAGACCGTCACGTACGTCAGGCAACGCTCTTGATGTAATAACACTCATGGCATACTGGATAAAGGAGCTTCTTACCTCTTTACCCATATCCACGTCAAGAATCGTCTGATTCTCAAATCTGTAATCCTTGTTTTCTTGTTTTCTACTCATTTATTCATACCTTCTTGCAGTAACTGCATCAATATATTTATCCATTTCCGAAAGGGCAGGAAGCATGCTTCCGGGAAGCTCTACCTTGGCTGCCGCCGCGCTGGACGCAAATCTAAGGGAATATTTTATATCATTTGTCTTGTCTCTCATATAGGTAAAGGCTGACAGGAAGGAATCTCCCGCACCTGTGAATCCACGCATTTCCACACGTGGAGAGGTGACGGAAAACACACCCTCTTTGCCGACAAAAATCGCGCCCATCTCCGACATGGTACACAAAATTTCAACAGACTTTTCCACATACAGACGCTTACATTCCGCTATAGCTGTATCCGGATCCTTTATCTCCTTGTGAAGAAGGAGGGAAAGCTCGTAAAGGTTTGGCTTTATAAGGCTGGGACGACCCTCGAGACCTCTCTCGAGCGCCTCGCCGTCGCAGTCTAAAATTACCTTGGCACCCTTACTTTTCAACACCTGTGTAATAGAGTTATACACACCTTTTTCCACAGGGTGTGGAATACTTCCGCCAAGGAAAAAATATTTTCCATTTTCCGCGGAGTTTTCCATCATTTCGACAAGACTTTTTAACGCCTCGTCTGTTATGGG
>JAZRQH010000078.1:0-3355 GCA_045649645.1 Eubacteriales bacterium | reverse complement strand
GGAAAATACGATCCCCGTGTGCTCTACATCCCCACCGCATCAAACGATGAGGAAAGAGACCTGATGACCGACTATTTCAAGGGCTTCGGTATTTCAAAATACGATATACTCTGCCTTATCTCCGAGAACCCCTCGGATGATGAGATACAGGAGAAGATATTCTCTGCAGACTACATCTTTGCAGGCGGCGGTGATGCGCTGCTCCTGATGGACGTGTGGAAAAAGTATAACGTAGACCACTATATGCGTCAGGCATATTATAAGGATATCGTGCTTTCCGGCATCTCGGCAGGCTCTATATGCTGGTTTGAGATAGGCCACACCGATTCACTTTCCTACCACGAGGAGAACTGGGACTACTGCCGTATGCACGGCACCGGCATCATCCCCGCCATCCACTCTCCTCATTTCAACCCTCACAGAGATGCTTCTCTCAACCGTTGGATGCAGACAGAGGCACTGTGCGGTATCGGTCTTGAGGACTGCTGCGCCCTTGTAGGTATAGACGGAAGATTCTCTGTTTTAACAAGCAATCCCAACGCAAAGGCACATATCTTCAGAAACGAAAACGGCACCGTTACAAAGGAGTTTAAATACGACGGAGAAACTGTAAATTTATAAATACTTGACATTTTTCTCCAAATGTGAGAAAATGTACGTATATTACAGTATAAGAAGGGATCATTTATGAAGTTAAAAAATAAACATTTATATTATATTATAGGTCTGGTGATAGCCTTTGTCACCATGATACCTCCCGTTCCAAACGCGCTTAAATATCTGCTTGCCTTAGTTCCCATACTTTTCTTCGGCGCAGACCTTACCTTAAAGTATATGAATGAATTTTACAATAAGGTATTCATCAACAGATATCTGACCGGCATCGTTGTCTCCCTCGGCCTTATCGTGACCGGTAGGCTTTCCTATGCGGCGATGACCATGATACTCTTCTCTGCAACAGATTTTTACTTTGGCATTATAACTGACAAGGCTTCCCGCCGTATCGAGGAGCACGCAAGAATAACAGCCCCCTACGCAAAGACCTTTGCCGACGGCAAGATCGCACGCGTGTCGGTTGGCTCCGTTGCTCCCGGACAGGTGCTGGTCCTTGAGGCAGGCGACATCATCCCCTGCGACTGCTCTGTTATAAACGGAGAGGCTGAGCTCGACTATACCAACATCTTCGGTCAGGACGAGCTCCGTGTTGCCAAGGCAGGCTCCCCCTGCTTCTCCGGCGGTATAGTTCAGACAGGCAAGCTCACCGTAAAGGTAATGAAGGCCGCAAAGGATTCTCTTGCCGCACTTATAGACTACCGCACCAAGAAGGCACAGACCCCCTCCAAGCTCCAGAAAAAGATAAAGGGCTGGGCTAAGCTCTTTGAGCCTGCCTTCTATGCTCTTTCACTCTTGCTTTTCATTATTCTTCTCATTGCCACAAAGGATTTTGCCCTTGCGGTAAACCAGGCTTCCGTTATTCTCGTTGCTTCTGCTACTATGGGTCTGACCGGTACTCTGCCTATGCTTAACCGTAACGCTCTTCTCGCAGGCAGACGCAGAGGTGTGATATTCACAAACGTTGAGGCTCTTGAAGAGAGCGGAAAGCTCCAGACCGTATCGGTAAACGAACAGGTATCCCCCGAGGTGCTGGCTAAGATAGAGGAAACGGGTGCTATCCCCGCAACGGGCGGTAACACAGCCCTTGACGCGGTGCTCTACCGTGACAAGGCAATGCTTGAAGCAGACCCTAATCCCAGCTTTAAGCTGGCGCTGGGATTCTTCTCTCCCAAGGCTCAGGCAGCAGCACTTGACTCCAAGCCCGAGCGAGCTGCAGGTGCTATCCGCACAGGCAGAAACCACAGAAGCGTTTTCTTCCAGAACCTTATCTGCCTCGGTGTAGAAAAGCTGGCACTTATCGCTCTCGTGTTCTTGCTGAACATCACTCCCACCGCTGCAATAGTGATCGAGTTTGTGGCGTGGACGCTGTGTATGCTCAACGCATCAAAAGAGAATATGTAATACATAAAAATGCCGTTGCTTTTGCAACGGCGTTTTTCAGCGTGTCGATAAACTTATCGACACGCTGTCAGGCTTCGAAAAGGAAGTGTAGGTTTTCGTGAAAAGGGTCCGTAGGCGTACTAAGTACGGTAGTGACCCTTTTCGCGGAAAAGTGTGAAAGGACGGCATTAAACTCAATGTTTATGCCGTCCTTGAATACTTATCTGACTATATTGAGAGATATAATAATCATCTAATTGCCGTCCGTTGGTTGGAGAGATGATCTGAAATAATAATTCATTTCACACGTCCGACCGACTTTTTCGACAGTCTGAAATGCCGTTGCAAAAGCAACGGCATTTCTTATTTGATTATTTTCTTGAGTTCTTCCACCATTTTCGCACCCAACATCTTATGCTCTTTACGGGTAGGATGTGTGGACATTCCCTCGTTCCAGCCCGTGGTATCGATATAGTGCACCTTTCTGCCTGTTTCCTTGTTATAGTCCTCTACAACACAGGGGAAGGAATCGGCATGGTAGCTGCCAAAGGGCTTCATACAGATGACTGTAACGTCGGGATGGTGGGAGAAGATGATATCGATAAGTCTCTTATACTCTCTTTCATAAGTAGGCTTATCCGAAAAATGATCGTTTGTACCGTGGTTGATAAACACGTAGTCGGGGTGGTGAGATATGGGCGCACCGTTAAAACAGTAAGGATAAGCCTCGGTTGCCTTGGGCACAGAGCCGCAGCCCGAAACGTTAACACCCACAGCGCCGTAACCCATAATAACGGGCTCAAGACCAAGTGCCTTTGCACTGTACCAAGCATAAGTGGCGGTGGAGTCGTCCTCATAAGCTCTGTTAGGCTGAGGATCCTCGTTGGTTATTGTGTTTTCGTGATCCACCTGAACGCCCTCGGTAATAGAGTCACCCACAAACTCGATGACCTTCTTTGTTCCCTTGGGTGCCTCCATAGCCTCGTCAGCCTCGTAGCCGATAAGAGCCACCTTGCCCTCAAGAGGAGCGTACCAGCGGTGCTGCATCTCCACAGCTCCCTTGTATATAACGGTAAGCTTATGCTCGCCCTCAGTTGTATTAAGACGAAGGTAAGGCATAGTAACCGACTCGGTCATAACACCGTCGTCAAGGCAGAGCCAGATGTGAGGCGCGGATGCACGGTTATATTTGCAGTCGAAATGGAGCTTGATGTAATCTCCCTTAAAATATATCTCAAAAAATGATCCGCAGGCGGTAGCGGTACCCTCGTACCATCTGCCAACGTATCTTATACTTTTATCTTCCTTTGAAAAAAACATTATTTCAAAAACTCCTTTATCTTTTCTATCTGCATAAGGG
>JAZRQH010000077.1:0-11115 GCA_045649645.1 Eubacteriales bacterium | reverse complement strand
GGCTATGACACCAAGGAAGCTCAGCCCGACAAGTTTGAAAATCACAGAAAATATATCGACATCCAGTACGTTGTGGCAGAGTCCGAGCAGATCCACGTAAAGGAGATGAGCGGTCTTACCGTTGATTTCCCCTTTGATGAGCCCCACGACTACGAGTTCTACAAGACTCCCGAAAGCTACGTGACCTGCGAGCTTGAGGCGGGTGAGTTTGCAATCTTCTGGCCCGGCGAGAGCCACCGTCCCGGCGTTATGACGGACAAGGGCTCCGCTCCCTTAAGAAAGGTAATCTTCAAGGTCGAAGCGAATGTTTGATTACGTTATAGTCGGCAGCGGTCTTGCGGGCAGTGTCTGCGCAAGGTCTCTTGCCGAGGCGGGCAAGCGCGTTCTGGTGCTTGAAACACGCCCCCATATCGGCGGCAACGCCTACGACTGCCCCGACGGGCACGGCATACTTATACATAAGTACGGACCCCATATCTTCCATACAAACGAAAAGCGTGTCTACGATTATCTCAGCCGCTTTACCGAGTGGAGAAGATACGACCACGAGGTTCTGGCAAAGGCGGGAAAGCTCACTTTCCCCGTTCCCTTTAACCTCAATTCTCTGTATAAAGTCTTTCCCGAGGACAAGGCTGCCGAGCTTGAGAGCAAGCTGGTAGCTACCTACGGTATGGAGAAAAAGGTTCCTATAGGAGAGCTGCGTGAAAGCACGGATGCCGATATCCGCGAGCTTGCAGAGTTTGTATACAATAACGTTTTCCTTCACTATACCGTAAAGCAGTGGGGACAGAAGCCGGAGGAGATAGATCCCGC
Organism: Eubacteriales bacterium; assembly: GCA_045649645.1. Lineage (GTDB taxonomy): Bacteria > Bacillota > Clostridia > Oscillospirales > CAG-272 > RGIG7300. The sequence continues at coordinate 10,302 of JAZRQH010000077.1, read as the reverse complement.
GACTACTGCACGTGTTCCCGTGTTTGTATCCCGTGATAACAGATATTTTCAGGACGAATATCAGGGTATGCCTCTTCACGGCTATACCCCTATGTTTGAAGCAATGCTCGACCACGAAAATATAACCGTAAGGTGCTCCGCGGATGCGTCCGAGCATCTTGCCTTTGAGGATTTTATACTCTTTGACGGCAAGCCCTATGAGGGCAGGGTTATATACACAGGCGCTCTTGATGAGCTTTTCGGCTACCGTTACGGCGCTCTGCCCTACCGTACCCTTGATTTCGGCTTTGAGCACCATAACCTGACCTATTATCAGAGTCACGGCACGGTGAACTATACGGTAGACGAGCCCTATACCCGTATCACAGAGTATAAGTACCTGACAGGTCAGGAAAAGGAAGGCTCTACCACAATAATGAAGGAGTTCTCCCGCTCATACCGTCCCGAAACCGAGGACATCCCCTACTATGCAATAATAAATGAAGAGAATAATTCTCTTTACGAAAAATATCTGTCAAAGGCAAAGGAATATAAAAACCTTATTCTTTTAGGCAGACTGGCAGAATATAAATATTATAACATGGACAAGATCGTATCGCTGGCTCTCACGCTCTGCGACAGGCTTACCGAGGAAAAATAATATGAAGCTTATAACCTTTACAGTCCCCTGCTACAACTCGGCTGAATATATGCGCCACTGCATAGAAACGCTGCTGACTGCAGGCGATGAGGCTGAGATACTCATAATAAACGACGGCTCTCAGAAGGACAATACCGCCGAGATAGCAGACGAGTACGCAGCCAGATATCCCAATATAGTCCGTGCCATCCATCAGGAGAACGGCGGACACGGCGAGGGCGTAAACCAGGGCATACGCAACGCTCAGGGTCTCTATTTCAAGGTGGTAGACTCCGACGACTGGCTTGACACCATTGCTCTCAAGCGTGTTATGGACCGTATCCGCAGCTTTGTCAAGGAAGGCAAGCAGATAGACCTGTTCCTGTGCAACTACGTGTACGAGCATCCCGAGGGACCCGGTCATATAATGAAATACGGCAACGTATTCCCAAAAAATCAGGTGTGCAGCTGGAACGACATAAGACCCTTTAACCCCTCCCAGTATCTTATGATGCACTCGGTCATCTTCCGTACAAAGGTGGTCCGCGCCTCAGGTGTAGTGCTGCCCAAGCATACCTTCTACGTAGACAATCTCTTCCTCTACGCTCCCCTGCCCCTCTGTAAGAATATATATTATATGGATGAAAATCTCTACAGATATTTCATAGGCCGTCCCGATCAGTCGGTGCAGGAGAACGTAATGCTCAGGCGCATAGACCAGCAGTACCGCGTTACCATGCTTGTGATAGACTTCTTCAATATGGAGGCTATCCAGCGTCAGAGCAAAAAGCTGGCAAGGGTGATCTATCACCATATCGCTCTTATGGTCACCGTAACCGCGGTATATCTACAGATGGCAAACACCCCCGAAAAGCTGCAGATGTGCAAGACCATGTGGAAGCGCATAAAGGAAAAAGACCCCGTGCTCTACCGTCATATGAAATACGCCTCCATGAGCTTTTTTACCACCTTCCCCGGCAAGGCGGGAAGACAGATAAGCGTGGGAGGCTATAAGATAGCTAAAAAGCTGTTCAAGTTCAACGATTGATGATACTTCTTTATATACTTGCGGGGGTAATGCTCATTACTCTCCTGTCCTGGCTCATCCTTATGAAGCCCTCGGGCAAAAAGCACCCAAACGACGCAGAGATGAGAAAGTTCCTCTACGCTCACAGAGGCCTCCACGATAAGGAAAAGGGAGTCCCCGAAAACTCTATGGTGGCTTTTGACCGTGCAGTAGGTGAAGGCTACGGAATAGAGCTGGACGTGCATCTGTCAGCCGACTGCACACCCGTGATAATACACGACTGCTCGCTTCTGCGTACTGCAGGAGTGGATATAGACATCACCACAGTGCCGGATGCCGATATCAAAAAATACCCTCTTGAGGGTACAGATGAGCGTATTCCCTTTTTCACCGAGGTTCTGGGTCAGGTAAACGGAAAAGTCCCCTTGCTCATAGAGTTAAAGGTGGACAGCGACAACTATGCGCCTCTCTGCGAGGCTGTAATGAAGACTCTTGAGGGATATGGCGGTATATATGCAATACAGTCCTTTGACCCAAGAGCAATAAAGCATCTTCGCATAAGCTATCCTCATATCATGAGAGGTCAGCTTGCGGGATTTCTGATCAAAAGCGGCACCAAGCTCAACAGATTTCTTGACTTCGGGCTTCGCAATCTGCTGACCAACTATATGACCAAGCCTCATTTTATCGCTTACCGTGTAAAGGATTCACACAATCTGTCGGTCAGCGTATGCCGAAGGCTCTACAGACCCCTTGAGTTCAACTGGACCTGCCGCAAAAAGGCGCACCACGTAATCGCACACAAAAATGGCGCGATTCCGATATTCGAGAAATATATACCTAAAAAATAAAAGTCGGTTTTTCAACCGACTTTTTGTTTTACAGTTCACGAAGAAAATCATTCATCGCCTTGACTCTGTCAGGCAGATAGTCCTCCACACGGTGACCGTCAAAGCCTACAGTTATACGAAGACCCGACTCCTTTATGATACGCTGCTGTTCCTCGCTTGCAACGAAGTCCTTAACGTACTGATGCTCACGGTAATGATGAATAGAATCATAGCTTACGTTCATCTCCCAGAACATTCCCGCCTTTGCCATACGCTTGAAGAAGACAAGGGGATCAAGCCCCTTCTTTTCGCAATAGCCGAAGAGATCTGTGTGGGCAACTCCTGCAGGACAGTCAAAACGGCTTCCGTACTCTACCAGATCCTCCACCACGGTGTTGTCGTAATCCGCCTCCTCGATAAGGCAGTAGTCAAGCTCGGAATATCGCTCATCCTCTGCGGGGGTCTTGCCGGGCAGGGTGGATATCTCAATACCGATAAGCAGGGTTATACGGTCCTTATATTCTTCTCTCAAGGCGCGAAGCTCGTTCAGATACTCAGCCTTACGCTCGCCTACACCGTAGTTGTGGTCAGAGATGCCAAAATGGGTTATTCCGCCTGCTATGGCTGCCTCTATCATAACACGGGGATTGTCTCTTCCGCATCCCGAATAATAGCTGTGAGAATGAATGTCATGATAATTTTTCATTGATATGCTCAACCCTTTCCTTCCATAATTCTTCGTCGTGCTCGTTTTTGGGCAGATCGTAATTTTCTTCTATATATTCGGACAGATAATCCGAAAATTTCACCGCACCCGTAAAGTTAACGTGTCTCTTGTCAAAGAAATCTTTTTCAAGATCAAAGTTCATTTCGTCAAAATGATCGTTAAAGTTTACAAGCTTTATTTCTCCGGGTATTTCCTTCAGTCCCTCACTGAGCTCTGAAGAAAGATACTCACAGGCGGGAACTACAAAAAGCTCGAGTTTTATCCCCTCTTCGTGACAGAGCAATCTTATTTTTTTAAGATATACCAGGTTGTTCAGGTATTCCTCCTCGGTACAGAGAAATTCTCTCTCAAAGCGCTCGCTCTGAGGCTCTGCCTTTTCAAGATAGGTATAACCCGCCATAATATCGCTTGTCGCGTCGGGTCGGGGTGAAATATGCTCCTTCAGAGTATACTGCTCCCAGCGCTCGTGGTAGTTAAAGAGGGGGAACAGAAGGCCCAGCTTTTCCTTCTTGGGTGCGGCAAACAGAGTTGCCTCAAGGCGGTTGAGAGAATAAGGCATATAGCCGATATTGACCTTATAATAATCCGCCTCGTTTATAGTGAAGAAGAAGGATGTCGCCTCAAGCATTATAACCTCGGGGGACTGGGTGCGCAGAGCTTCCTTTATATAATAATATGCCGTATCAGGCATCATATAGGGAGCGGACAGCACGTAGGTAGTATGTCCCGTGTTATCATAAATACGGGCAGGGATAACGTCGCAGTACGCCATAGACGAACCCACGAACATAAGGTCTATGCTGTTTTCTTTTTCCTTAAGAAACATATTCCAGGTAGCGCCGTAATCCTTTCGGTCGGGCATATATCTGTAGCCGAGATAGGAGGTCACACCCAAAAGGACTGTCAGCGACAGCACAAAGGCTATGATCTCAAGAATAATTTTTTTGGTTTTTTTCATTTTATCCTCTTTTAATCGAAACGGTTTAATTTGCCGAAGAAATTTTCTTCCGGGAAATTTTCTTCTCTCCATTTCGGGTTATATTTCTTATTATAGAATGAAAAGCTCCAACCGTAGCTATAGCTGCTGCCGCTGCTCATATGGAATCGCTCAGCATAATTATAGCTTGCATAATACAGAATGAAAAACGCAATAAGATCCCAATATTCCTTATATTCATCCAAAAGGTATGCCTTATGGGTATATTTATAGTTGCTTACGTTCAGGTAGGTCTCTACAAGTGCTACCTGACGCTCTCCGTGATACACCGATATATAATCAAAGGATTTCTTGGTGCGATAATAGCACTCGAAGCTCTCGCCGTTAACCGTTGTTATGATATACCGACCCTTGTATATACCGTCGGTTGAATGCTTGATCTCAGCATATTCCTCACCGTTACGGCTGACCTTGAATCTTTGTGTAATTTTGGAATCACCGAAAAGATACTTAAAGGGGATATAGTCGCTTGGGCGGGAAAGCATATAATCGCCCTTGAGAAGGAGGTCGTTGCCGCTCAGGTAAATGTCCTGAAGCTTACTTGCACTGCCGAGCTGTCCCTTATAATATCGGTCGTCGGCATAAATATCATATTCCTGCTTAATATTCGATGCTGTTTGTGTTGCTTTGATTATCATAGTAAATTTCCGTTCAGAGCCCCAGATGTTTTCTCAGCTTTTCGGCATCTCCGTCAAAGAGATAGCCGTGTATACCCACAGCTTCACAGCCCTCAATGTTTTTGGCATTATCGTCGATGAATATTGTTTCCTCGGCTTTTAGAGCATATGTATCAAGAACGTACTCGTATATCTCTTTGTTCGGCTTTGTTTTCTTTATTACTCCCGAGACTACGAGCCCGTCAAAAAGCTCAAACAGCTCCTTCATCCACGGGCTTCGGTGATAGTTTTCATACAGGTTTACGCTGGTATTGGACAGAAGAAAAATCTTTGCGCCTCTTTCTTTAAGTTCCCTTACAAGCTCGCACATACCGGGAGTAGGATGCAGATTTATTATCCAGTTGTTGTATGCATCAAGCGCTGCCTGATGCAGTTCCTTCGGCAGCCTTGACAGAAAACCCTCTGCCACCTCGTCATCCTCTATGGTGCCTGCGTCAAGGCGATCCCAGTAAAGACGGTCAAATACAGTCTCTGCCACGAGGGCAACCTTGCTTTCGTCCTTTACGTATACCCTTGTCAGGTCGTATGCCTCAAAGGGGGTCAGCACGTGCCCCAGATCGAAAATAAAATTCTTAAGCATAAATTCTTCCTTATAAGTTGTTGGATAGATTATATCATATATTTATAAATATTGCAATTATTTTTCTTTTGTGGTAAACTGTATTTAATAAAGGAAAGGATTTTGCAAAATGAAATCTGTACGCAATCTTTATAAAATAGGAATCGGACCTTCAAGCTCCCATACCATGGGGCCTGCCTTTGCGGCAGAAAAAACTCTGCTCACCTACCCCGATGCAGACCGCTTTGAGGTAGTGCTCTACGGTTCTCTTGCCAAAACAGGCGAGGGACACGGCACCGACAGAGCCATAGCCGACGTCCTTACTCCCATAGAAACAAAAATAATTTTTGATACAGAAACCGAGGATCTTCCCCATCCCAACACCTTAAAGATATCTGCATTCAAGGACGGCTCTCTCATAGGCGAAAGAAGCTTTATGAGTATCGGCGGCGGTGAGATAAGAGTAGAGGGGGACGCGAACTCGGCGCCCGCTGAGGTCTATGCCGAAAAGAGCTTCACCGAGATAATGGACTACTGTGCCGCCCACAACATCCGTCTCTCCGACTACGTGTTTATGCACGAGGACGAGAATTTCAAAAGCTATCTCGGCGAGGTATGGCAGGTCATGTCAGATGCCATCCGTCAGGGCCTTATCCATACAGGTGAGCTGCCCGGAGGCTTGGGAGTTAAGCGTAAGGCGCAGAAGCTCTACAGCCAGCGTCATATAGATGAAAGCCCTCAGACAAGAGAAAACCGTCTGGTCTGCTCCTATGCCTTTGCGGTAAGCGAGCAGAATGCGGACTGCGGTCTTATAGTCACCGCCCCCACCTGCGGCGCCTGCGGTGTCCTGCCTGCGGTGCTTAAATATATGCAGGAGAAAAACGGATTTTCGGACAATGATATCCTCAGAGCTCTTGCAGTGGCGGGACTGATGGGAAATATAGTTGCCACCAACGCCTCTATCTCGGGGGCTGAATGCGGCTGTCAGGCGGAGATAGGCACCGCCTGCTCTATGGCGGCGGCTGCTCTTGCAGAGCTCTTTGAAATGGGCCTTCACCAGATAGAATATGCAGCCGAGATCGCCCTTGAGCATCATCTGGGACTTACCTGCGACCCCGTGTGCGGGCTTGTGCAGATACCCTGTATCGAGCGCAACGCCGTTGCCGCAATGAGAGCGATAAACGCCCTCAGCCTTGCCAACTTTCTCTCGGACAGCCGAAAGATATCCTTTGACCTTGTCATAAAGACAATGTACCAGACGGGCAAAGATATGTCGGGCCTCTACCGCGAGACCTCCGAAGGCGGTTTAGCAAAACTTTATATGCATAAATAAAAGCAAGCCAATGGCTTGCTTTTTATATTTCCAGTTCTATATAGAGTCCGAAATGATCCGAAGGATATTTTCCGTCAACCGTTTCGGTTATCATAGTATAGCTTACAGGTGCGATGCTCTCATCAATAAAGCAATAATCTATATGCTCGTTCTTGTCTACGGTAGGATCGTAGTCGTGGAAGGTGGAGGTCCTATCGTTTACGGTAAGGGAGTTTACGTCTCTGAAATGCTTTACCATCTCGTTATATCCCGCACTTTCGGGAATCATATTGAAATCTCCGATAACAAAGGTGGGGTAAACGGATATCTTTTTACTGTATTCGTATATCAGTCCGGAGCTGTCGCTCTGACCTTTGTCTCCGAAACCGTAATGAGTGTTCATAACCGTAAAGCTCTTGCCGCTTTGTTTATCTCTTAAAACAGCATAAACGCATATACGGTAGCAGTCGTACACCTGGTCCCAGCCCTTACTTTCCACCTCGGGAGTATCCGAAAGCCAGAAATGGCCGGTCTTTATTGCCTCAAATTTTTCTTTGTTCCAGAGAAGAGGTACACCCTCGGGGTCATCCTCACAGCGGTACTTGGAATACATATCGTACTTATCGCCGTAGATCTCGGTCACAAACGGCTCCCACTCGGGAGTGTATTCCTGAAAACCGATTATATCCGCATCATAGGGCAATGTAACCTTGGAAAGACGGGGAGCACGCTCGGGTATGGAATTGTTGTCGGCATCGTCACAGCAGCGGATGTTGAAGCTTATAACCTTGAGCTTGGTTTTTGCATCAGCCTTTTTAAGCTTTCTGTACAGCACTATCGCTGCCACTACGTCGAGACAGAAAATGAACTGAAGTATAATAAGCCATATGCTCTTTTTGAAATTAAGCTTGTTTTCCCTTATTCCGTTTATGGTAGCAGATACCCCGAGACTGCTTGACATGATCAGCGTAATATAGTCGATACCTATCATTATAAAGCTCAGAACAAAGAGCCATACCGTAATCGAAAAAAGAACGCCCAACACAAAAATGATAATATACGCAGGTATATGTATAAGCTTGATAATCATTGCGGTTTTGGCAAGGGACAGTGGATCCCATTTGTTTTTTATACTGAGTATAAAGCAGACAACAGCCATCGAAAAAGCCGCAAGTCCAAAGAGGATAAACAATCCGTACCATATAAATATACCGTATGCAATTAAAAATTGACTTTCTGTAACGAAGTCAATATGTGTCGACATAAACATACCTGAAATTGCAACTAAAAAGCTGTAAGGAAATAAAATAGCAGGCATCATAAGCCAGATTCTTTTGCTGTTCATAAGATCACCTCGGGCATATTATACTATAAAATTTCCATTTTATCAAGTGATTTGACAAATCAAAAAATATGTGATATTATAAAGCATCTTAAATCCGAGGTGACAGTTATGAAGTGCCCTAATTGCGGACATACCGAAAGCAAGGTTATAGATTCCAGACCTACAGAGAACTCCAGCATCAGAAGAAGAAGAGAGTGCCTTGAGTGCGGCAGACGCTTTACCACCTATGAGATCATCGACACTATCCCGATCTTTATCGTAAAGAAGGACGGCAGCCGTGAGATCTACGACCGCAACAAGATGATGGCCGGTATGGTCAAGGCGTGCTACAAGCGTAATAACGTTACAAAGGAAATGCTTGACAACGCAGCCGATGAGATCGAGGCGGAAATGCAGAACTCCCTGCGCAGCGACTATACCTCTACAGAGATAGGCGAGTTCGTTATGGACAAGCTCCGCGCACTCGACGACGTTGCATACGTTCGCTTTGCGTCAGTGTACCGTGAATTCAAGGATATAGAGAGCTTTATGAACGAGCTCAAGGACATAATCAAGTCAAATAAAAAGGCAACTGCCAAAAAAACAAAAAAAGATTAAAAAAAATTATAAAAAGGTATTGACAACCGTCAAAGCATCTGTTATAATAACATCCGTCGCAAGTTCGAGATGCTGGTGTAGCTCAGTTGGTAGAGCAGCTGATTTGTAATCAGCAGGTCGGGGGTTCGAGTCCGTCCACCAGCTCCAAACGACTTTCTTCGGACAGCGTACAATTTAATATGGGGGATTTCCCGAGCGGCCAAAGGGGGCAGACTGTAAATCTGTTGTCACTGACTTCGGTGGTCCGAATCCACCATCCCCCACCAAGCAAAAAGACACCTTAGGGTGTCTTTTTTGCTTGGTATGGGGAATTTTAATGTGGATTCGGAAGCCCGGTCGCATCGCGTAGCGGCGACTAAAACAGTCCGGCGGACTGTTTTTAGGGCGTCGGGCCTACACTGAATGTCGGCTCGGTTTAGAGAAAATCACGAGCGCAGCCTTGCAAAGCAAGGCTCTTTTTCGTTGTGGGGGATATTTGAGGTGGATTCGGAAGCCCGGTCGCATCGCGTAGCGGCGACTAAAACAGTCCGGTGGACTGTTTTTAGGGCGTCGGGCCTACACTGAATGTCGGCTCGGTTTAGAGAAAACCACGCGCGCAGAGTCTTGCGAAGCAAGGCTCTTTTTCGTTGCGGGGGATATATTAACGTGGATTCCGCAAGCCCAGTCGCATCGCGTAGCGGCGACTAAAACAGTCCGGTTATCAATTGCTGAATATAATATTATAAATTTCGTGTGATTTGATCAGCCGTTCTGTTGGGCGTAGTCGGACAGGGGCGACTCGCCCCTTTTTAGGGCGTGGACCTACGCTTTGTTCGCACTGGGGAAAATCACGAGCGCAGCCTTGCAAAGCAAGGCTTTTTTATTTTTACCGAACAACAGGGGGGCATGGTGTCTTTTTTATTCTATCATCTTAAATAAAATTAGTTATTGTGTTTAACAATTATATATGTTATAATAAAACTAAGACAAGTTTACCTGACCGCAGATATAGGTAGACCTATTATTTAAATAAAGGAGAATCATCATGACTATCCCGAAAAATGAAAAGAAACTTCAGAAAAAGGCCTTTAAGAAGGCAAAGCGCAGGGCTATACGTCCCTTTGGCTTTTTAAGCGGACTTTTTGGTGTTTTTACCGCAATATTACTTGTGGTTACGATTGTCCTTGGTATGTTTGACAACACCATATCCCTTCTTTTCAAGGGCAATACCTTCTGGCAGCTTGAAAACGAAGATGCTGACGCTGTCTACTACGAGGGTAAATATGACTCTCAGGAGCAAAGACTTGAAGCAGGACTTAAGCTCTGCTATGACGTAGAAGCTGAAGGCGCAGCTCTTCTCATCAACAACGACACGCTTCCCCTTGCCACCGGAGCAAAGGTCTCTACCCTTTCGGTCAACTCCACCAACCTTACCTACGGCGGTACAGGCTCGGGTAACGTTGACGCTTCCAAGGCGGACAACCTTAAGGCAGCTCTTGAAAAATCCGGTCTTACGGTAAACGAAGAGCTTTGGAACTGGTACAACGGCGAAGAAGCCGCTGCTCTTAAGAGCGAGTTTGGTGCTGATGCGGCTGCAGGCGAAAGTGCCGCTCTTGCAGGTCAGGCGCCTATC
>JAZRQH010000076.1:0-4989 GCA_045649645.1 Eubacteriales bacterium | reverse complement strand
CAAGAAGCTCTGCGTTGTCCTTGTTTACTGCGATAGCATAGTCCTCAACTGCGTAATCGGTATCGAGAATGGTAAGACCCTCGTTCTCAGCTACAAATGCCTTTGCGGGCTCGTTGTCGATGATAACTGCGTCAACGTCGCCGCCCTTAAGAGCGATAACAGCGTCTGCGCCCTTACCGTACTGGGTAACGTTGTCAGCACCGAACTCATCGGAAGCATAGATGTCACCTGTAGTACCGAGCTGAACACCGATCTTCTTGCCTGCGAGATCATCGAGGGAAGCGATGTCGGAACCTTCAGCAACGATAACGGACTGAACGCCTGTAGCATAGCTGGAAGAGAAGTTAACCTCAAGAAGTCTCTCGTCGGTAACGGTCATACCTGCCATACCGAAGTCAACCTCACCCTGGTTAACAGCGGTGATGATGGAATCGAACTCCATGTCAACGATCTCGAGAGTGTAGCCGAGCTTCTCAGCGATAGCGTTAGCGATCTCAACGTCGATACCTACGAACTCTTCGCCTTCCTTGTACTCATAGGGAGGGAAAGCTGCGTTTGTACCCATCTTGAGTACCTTTGCGTTGTTTGCAGCGTCTGCTGTTTCGTCTGCGGGAGCGTCAACGGGCTTTGCGCCGCAAGCTGCGAGAATGCCGAAGCACATTACAACTGCGAGCATAAGTGCTAAAATCTTTGTGAACTTCATTATAATGATCCTCCAAATTAATAAATATGCAATGATTATAGTACATTTATTCACTCTTGTCAAGTGTTTTGTTAAAAAACAGTTTATAAATCCCGTACCCTATCATACCGCCTATTACATTTATTATTAAATCATCGGCATCTACGCTTCCTACACGGAGGACAAGCTGGGCAAGCTCCACGGTGATTATAACCAAAACAAACAGGATAAATATTCGCTTGGCAGACTTATACCTACCTGTCAGGATGGGCAGAAAGAGCCCGAAGGGGAAGATAAGCATGGTATTGCCAAAGAAGTTTCTTATATACAAGTTAATACGGTTGCCTTTTATTATCTCGCCTATATCATGGATGACAGTACTGAACGGAATAAGATTGTTATGCGTTTTGAAATGCTCTATTATTCCAAGCCCGCTGTTGCCGCGGTCACGGATAAAAAGCAGCCACAAAGCAAAAAGAGTATATAAAAACAAAACGATCCATATTGAAATTTTAACAGCCTTTTTCATCATCTCACTCCTTTTGAAATATTATATCACATCAACATTTTTTTGCCAAGCTGTTGTTTACATTATCTACATTGATTTTATAATAAAACAGGTATATACTTTTATGTTGGAAATTTAATTCAAGGAGATATAGTGTGAGAAGAGACGACTTAAGAAATGTGGCGATCATCGCCCACGTTGACCACGGCAAGACCACCCTTGTAGACGAGATGCTCAAGCAGGGAGGAGTTTACCGTGAAAATCAGGAAACAGAAGAAAGAGTAATGGACTCCAACGCCCTTGAGCGTGAGAGAGGCATCACCATCCTTGCAAAGAATACCGCAGTACACTACAAAGACAAAAAGATAAATATCATCGACACCCCCGGCCATGCTGACTTTGGCGGTGAGGTTGAAAGAATACTCAAGATGGTTAACGGCGTTATCCTGCTGGTTGACGCGGCTGAGGGTCCTATGCCCCAGACAAGATTCGTTCTTCAGAAGGCTCTTGAGCTTAACCATCCCGTTATCGTTGTTGTAAACAAGATAGACAAGCCTGACGCAAGACTTGAAGAGGTAGAAAACGAAGTCCTCGAGCTTCTTCTTGAGCTTGACGCAACAGGCGCACAGCTCGACTGCCCCATGCTCTTCTGCTCCGGCAGAGCGGGCACCGCATCCCTCTCCCCCTATCAGGAGGGAGTTAACCTTGAGCCTCTGTTTGACACTATCGTTGAATATATCCCCGCACCCGAAGGTGACGACGAGGGTGACCTTCAGCTTCTTGTATCCTCTATCGACTATAACGACTACGTAGGTAGAATCGGTATTGGCCGTATCGAGCGCGGTGTTATCAAGCAGAATCAGGAGGTCTATATCTCCAACTACCATACCCCCGACAAGGCTCCCGTCAAGACCAAGATAGTTTCTATCTATCAGTTCGACGGTCTTACCAGAACTCCCGTTACCGAGGCAAAGATGGGCGACATCGTATGCTTCTCGGGTGCTGCGGACATCACCATCGGTGATACCGTAACAAGCCTTACCGATCCCACTCCCCTTCCCTTCGTTAAGATCAGTGAGCCTACCCTTGAAATGACCTTTGCGGTAAACGACAGCCCCTTTGCCGGCAGAGAGGGTAAGTTCGTTACCTCCCGTCAGATAAGAGCAAGACTCTACAAGGAGCTTCTCAAGGACGTTTCTCTCCGTGTTGAGGACGGCGAGACCTCCGACACCTTCCGTGTATCCGGTCGTGGTGAGATGCACCTCTCCATCCTTATCGAGACAATGCGCCGTGAGGGCTATGAGCTTTCGGTTTCCTCTCCCCGCGTACTTATGAGAGAAATAGACGGCGTTACCTGCGAGCCCTGCGAAAAGGTTGTTATCGACGTTCCCGAAATGTATATGGGTCCCGTTATGGAAAAGATGGGTGCACGTCACGCAGAGCTTCAGGAGATGGCTCCTCAGGGCAATCGTATGAGACTTGAGTATATTATCCCCTCAAGATTCTTCTTCGGTTACAGAAGCCAGTTCCTTACCGACACCCACGGTGAGGGTATCATCAACTCTATCTTTGACAGCTACAAGCCCAAGCAGGGTGATATTCCCCTCCGTTATACAGGCTCTCTCGTTGCAAGTGAGAACGGCGAGTCCACATCATACGGTCTCTTTAACGCTCAGGACCGCGGCTCTATGTTCATCGGTCCCGCAACTCCCGTTTACGAGGGTATGATCGTAGGCGAGAACCCAAAGCAGGGTGATATCGCAGTTAACGTATGTAAGAAGAAGCAGCTCACCGCTATCCGCAGCGCAGGAGCCGACGAGGCACTTCGTCTTATCACTCCTGTTAAGTTCAGCCTTGAGCAGTCAATCGAGTTCATCACTGATGACGAGCTCATCGAGGTAACCCCCGAGAACATCAGACTCCGTAAGGCTATACTCAACACCGAGCTCCGCCTTAAGGCTCAGAGCAAGAAGAATAAGGCTAACAAGTAATTCTTCATTATAATATATAATCCCTGTTGCGCTTGCAACAGGGATTTTGCTATACCGAGAATAAAAAACAGGTCGGAATTTTTCCGACCTGTTTTGTTGTTTGTTTATTACCAGATGTAGTCGTCCTCTTCGTAACCTTTTTTGGACGTAGCGTCCATCCAGAAATCATCCGGAACATTGGGGATCGTAGGATAATCATATCCGTTGCCGGTCACCATAAGGCTTTCCTTTGCTGTGAGATCAACAAGTTCTATCTCAGGCTTTATATATGTCTTTTTCATCTTTTTGACCTCCTTTAAGCATTGGTTTCTACAATTTCGGCTTTGGAAAGATATACGTCATCGCCAAGTCTTTCTGCGCCTGTTTCTGATTTAACAAGGGACTGTACTACTACCTCGCCCTGACCTACGGCATATATCTCGCCGTTGATGGATATCTCAAAGGCTCTGCCCTCGGTGTATACGATGCTTACGATCTTGTCACCGTTGTCTCCGTCATACATAATATCCATAGGATCGTGACCCTCGATGAATATTCTCATACCGATCTCGATTCCCTCCTGACTTGATCCGTCAGCGAAGAAATACTTGTTGAGCTCGGTAGTACCGAGGGTAGGTCTGAAGATGAACTCCACACCGCCCGGTATCTTGTATGAGGGCTCGAGATCATACTGGTTCATTACGGTACGTGCCGCAAATACGTAATAATAGTATCCGTCGTTTATCGGCAGTCTCATGGGTATCATAGCATTGGTTGCGGGAAGCGCGTTGCCGTTTGCCTTGGATACAGGGATTATCAGCTTGCCTGCCTCTTCTACCTTTTCATCGATCTGTGCCACGGTATAGCCCTTAACGTTTGCAAGCGCGTAAGTATCTATAACGGAGCTGTTCTTTGCAACGGAGATACGCTCGGTCTTGAGGTCGTGACCGTCAAGATCAAGAGTTACGTCGTTGATAAGTATCTCTACGTCGTCAAGAGATGCCGTATGTGTAAGGAAGAGAGGATCTACTGTAAGCTTTTCGACAGAATCAACTACACAAGACTTTGTCTCGTAGCTTCCGGGATCGAGAGTAAAGTCAACGAGAAGTCTTACTGTCTCGTATGCCTTTGCCTCGGTAAGTGCCAAGTCAAGCTCTGTATAGATCTTGCCTGTGTTTACGTTCTGTGCTACAGGGTAAGTAAGATAGTACTGTCTGTGAGAATCGTCACGCTTACAGATATGTACCATTCTGCCGGGAACGTTGTTATCGTCCTCGTCGATAGTGGGTGCTATTTCCTCTACCCAAGCTGCGCTCCAGTCGTGGCCGAGAGCAGCGGTAGGCTTGATGTTCTGTGTGAAATCGCACTCGGTACAGTCCTGACGGGTGTAACCGTCTGTAAGACAGGTAGGTGCAACTACCGTGTCAACAAGGTTATGACCCTTAGGTGCTGTGTTACGACCGATGTGGTGGTCACATCTCCAGCAATAGCTTTGCTCTTCACCGGGTTCTGTACAGGTAGGCTCTTTAGTTACCTGCCATGCACCCATTGCATGACCAAGTTCTGCTATTGTTTCCGTATAAGTGTGGTTAGAATCATGTGTACAGGTATAGGTTCTTACACCCTCTGTTGTACAGGTAGCAGGTGTTGTAACAACTCCAACGTAGTTATGTCCGTGAGCAGGAACAGTTTCCTGTGCTTTGATTACTGTATCACATGCCTCACAGTGGCTTCCCTCTGTAAGTCCTGTGCCTTCACAGCTGTTCTTTACTGCTTCATCGATTACTACATTTGTATGGTTAGTGAGATCCTTATCAAGTTCCTTATAA
>JAZRQH010000075.1:0-9371 GCA_045649645.1 Eubacteriales bacterium | reverse complement strand
CTCTTTTATATAATTACTGCCGTTACTCTTGATAGAATTAAGTCTGTCAACCTCGGCATTGTAGCCCTCTTTTATCATTCCGCCCTCACGAACGGTAAAGGGAGGCTCGTCTACTATTGCACGCTCGATAAGTCCGTAGATGTCGGAAAGCTCATCAAGCTGATTGTATATGTTGTTTATCTCGTCGCTTTTAGCACCCGAGAGAAGCTCCTTGATCTTGGGGATAGCCGCAACGGTAGAAGCAATAGCACGAAGGTCACGTCCGTTTGCCGAGCCGTAAACGATCTTACTCATAAGTCTCTCAAGGTCAAGTATACCGCGCAGAAGCTCGCCCAGCTCGTCACGGAGCATCATATCCGAGTAAAGCTCCTCAACGGCAGACTGACGCATCACTATCTGATTGGTATTGACTAAAGGAAGCTCGACCCACTTGCGCAATAATCTTGCACCGGGAGAGGTATGGGTCTTGTCAAGAACACCTAAAAGACTGCCTCTCTTTTCCTTTGAGCGCATGGTCTCGGTAAGCTCAAGGTTACGGCGGGTGTTGGCATCCATCTCAAGATACTGTCCGCTCTGATATATATTTATCTCCTTGATATAGGAGACGTCTGTCTTCTGTGTTTCGCAGATATAGTCGATAAGCGCACCAACCGCAGCACAGAGAAGTGCGTCCGAGCGAAGCGTATCAAGATCAGAGTCCTTGAAGCAGCGGTCTACCGTGCCCTTGACCCTTGTTATCTCAAAACGCTCCTGTGCCTGATCGGTAACAAAAGCGTTAAGTCTCTGATCAAGGAAAACCGACAGATCGGGGATGTCGTATCTCTTTATATTCATCAGCGCCTCAGAGGGGCTGTAGGTAGCTATTTCATTAATAAGGCGGGTAACACAGTCGGCACCGCTGAATTTGGTAACCGCCATATCGCCTGTAGAAACGTCGGCAAAGGCTACCGCTATCTCACCGTGGAGAACACAGATGGAGCAGAGGTAGTTGTTCTTGGTCTCGCTGGGAATATTCTGTCCGATAACGGTACCGGGGGTAACTATACGGGTAACCTCACGGCGCACAAGACCTTTTGCCTGGGCAGGATCCTCGGTCTGCTCGCAGACTACCACCTTGTAGCCCTTGGCAACCAGTCTGCCTATGTAGTTTTCTGCCGCGTGATAAGGCACACCGCACATGGGAGCGCGCTCCGCCTCACCGCAATCTCTGCCTGTAAGGGTCAGCTCCAGCTCACGGGAGACAGTCTTTGCATCATCAAAGAACATTTCGTAAAAGTCTCCCAGACGGTACATCAGTATGGCATCTTTATATCCCTCTTTTACAGCAAGGTATTGCTGCATCATAGGTGTCATTGTCAATGCTCCATTAACTCGCCAAACAAGGCGTAGGTTTCTGCTTTTGTTATCATAACGTCTGCAAACTGACCGATAAGACTGTCGGGTCCCTCAAAGTGAACCAGACGGTTCTTTTCGTTTCTGCCTGTAAGCTTTGATTCGTCGGTCTTGCTTCTGCCCTCTACAAGAACACGGGTAGGCTTGCCCTCATAGTCACGGTTACGGTTCACCGAGATCTCGCTCTGAAGCTCAAGCATACGGGTAAAGCGTGCCGACTGCTCCTCATAGGGGATATGACCCTCCATGGAGTAAGCGGGTGTTCCCTTTCTTGCAGAATAGATAAAGGAATATATATTGTCAAATCCGACCTTGGAAAGTACATCAAGGGTATCCTCAAACTCTTCCTCGGTCTCTGTGGGGAAGCCCACGATAATATCGGTAGTAAGTCCGATATCAGGCATCTTTTCTCTCATATAGTCAACAAGGCTGAGATATCTTGCCTTGTCATAGTGGCGGTTCATCTTTTTGAGCACTCTGTCGTTGCCTGCCTGGAGAGGAAGATGGAAGTGCTTTGCAATTTTGGGCTCACGAGCCATTGTGTCAATAAGCTTGTGGGTAGCGTCCTTAGGGTGGCTGGTCATGAATCTTACGATAAAGTCACCCTCTATCTTACAGATATCGGTGAGAAGATCGGCAAAATCGTATTCCTCGTCTAAGTCCTTGCCGTAGGAGTTTACGTTCTGACCGAGAAGGGTTATCTCCTTATATCCTGCGTCAGCCAGCTCCTTGACTTCAGCTAAGATGTTCTCCTTGTGACGGCTTCTCTCTCTGCCGCGCACGTAAGGAACGATACAGTATGTACAGAAGTTGTTACAGCCGTACATAATGCTGACCCAAGCCTTGAAGGTGTTCTCACGGTGTACGGGAAGTCCCTCTGCTATATGACCCTCGCACTTGGGATCAAGCATAAACTGACGCTTGGCACCGCTGAGTCTTGCCAAAAGTATCTCAGGGAAGCGGTACACCATAGAGGTATCAAAAACTATATCAACGTAGGGATAACTGTGCTTTATAGCCTCGGCGCGGTGCTCCTGTGTTACCATACATCCGCACATTGCAATAACGAGCGAGGGATTTTTGGTCTTTAAGTGCTTGCACTGACCCGTGATGGAAAGAGCCTTCTTCTCGGCGTGCTCACGGATGGCGCAGGTGTTGATGATAATAAGATCGGCTTCTTCTATCTCGTGGGTTATACCGTAGCCCATTTCCTCTGCCATACCGCCGAGACGCTCGCTGTCCGCCTCGTTCTGCTGACAGCCAAAGGTAAGGATATACGCCTTTTTGCCCTCGCCGATAATATTCTTTATCTGTGACATACAGACGTACTGTCTGTCTATTTCGTGAGCATCAATTCTCATAGGTGAACATTTCCTCCATGCCCTTGGTCATAAACTCACCGTCATCGGTGACAAAAAGGGCTTCAAAATCGTATTTTCCGCTGTTGTAAAGCTCTATAGCCTTGTCGTATCCCATAACAAAGAGTGCTGTAGAGAGTGCATCTCCGAGAGCAGCATCCTCGGTATATACCGCAACGCTGCGGATACCGTTCCATACGGGATAGCCTGTTTTGGGGTCAAAGATATGATGATATCTTCTTCCCGCATCCTCAAAATATCTTTCGTAATCTCCCGAAACGGAAACATATCCGCCGTCGGTTATTATCTTGCCTACGATTTCCTCTGTATCAAAGGGGTTCTTTATTCCTATCTCCCAGGCACCGCCCTCGGGCTTTTCGCCCCATACGCCTACGTTACCGCCAAAGCAGACCATGCCGTAGGGGATATCCTCGGAAAGCAATTCAACGACTCTGCCCAGCGCGTAACCCTTGGCTATGCCGCCAAGATCCACACAAACAGCGGCGGACTTGCTTATAATATCACCATCAAGCAAAAGGGCTTTATAGTCAACGCCGGACCTGACCATGCCAACCTCGTTCTCGGTGGGAAGATATCCGCCTTCGGTTATATTCCACAGCTTGGTGAGAGGAAGAACCGTGGGGTCATATGCGCCGTCGGTAGCGTTTGCAACGTCGACAGCATACCTCATGACCTCAAGGAAATCCCCGTCCGCCTTAAAGGGCTCGGCGGTGGAATTGAAGCTTGATACCGTACTGTCGTTGACGGTAGCGGAAAGCTTTGACTCCAGCTCATAGATATAATATACCGCTTCGTTACATATTCCCTCTACGTTCTTTACGTCGGGAGCAACGTTTACGTTAATCACCGTGTTCATGGAATATATCTCACGGGTGTAATATTCTTTTTCGTTTTTTGCGCATGCAGTAAAGAGCATAAGCACGCAAATTATCAAAATAACCGATCTTCGCATTTAAAATACCGCCAAGTGAAAATAAGTAATAATATTTTATCAAAAAAACACGGAAATTACAATAGATATATGTAAACAAATAAAAAATCCCCTCGAAAGGGGACTTATTATACCTTCTTTGCATGCTCAAGAGCAGAGGTGATATCAGGCTTGATGTTTTCGGCGCCTATACGCTTATAGAAGCCGGACTTCTTCATAGCCTTAAGGGGCTGATCGTTTACGTGGGAGAGAACTATCTTGACTCCCTGCTTGTCACAGCGATCGGCTAAATGATTAAGGCTGTTCATAGCGGTAGCGTCGATGGCGGTCATAGAACGCATACGAAGGATAAGCACGGTGGTGTAGTCCTTGAGATTTACGTCAAGGAGCTTATCTGCCGCGCCGAAGAACATAGGACCGTTGACCTCAAATACTCTTACGTTTGCGGGTACAGAAAGCTTATCGCTGTCGTCCTCAACGTCATACTTCCAGGAGGATACGCCGCTTTCGTCGCTAACACGCTTCATAAGAAGCACAGCCGCAAGGACCATGCCTACGGCGATAGCTACCACAAGGTCAAAGATAACGGTGAGAGCGAAGGTTGTTACCAATACTGCGATGTCGCTCTTGGGAGCAGTCTTGACGGTATGAACGAACTTCTTCCACTCGCTCATATTGTACGCTACCATAAAGAGTATAGCCGCAATGGTAGGCATAGGAATAAGGCCTGCAACAGGCATAAGGAAAAGAAGAACGATAAAGAGAACTATTGCATGGACCATACCTGCAATGGGAGTTCTGCCGCCGTTCTTGGTATTTGCCGCTGTTCTTGCGATAGCGCCCGTAGCGGGAATACCGCCGAAGAGAACGGATGCTATATTACCCGCACCCTGCGCCACAAGCTCGGCGTTGGGGTTATGCTTGGAGTTTACCATACCGTCCGCAACAACGCAGGAAAGCAGAGACTCTATAGCCGCAAGTATAGCTATCGTAAAGGCATCGGGAACCACAGCCATTATCTTCGAAAGATTTATCTCCATACCTGCAAGAGCAAACTTAGGAAGACCTGCGGGGATGGTATAAAGCTCGCCAATGGTGAACACACCCTCATCAAGTCCGGGAATAAACCTGACCATAAGAACGCCTGCGATAACGGCGATAAGTGAAGGGGGAACACGCTTTTCAAACTTAGGATAGATAATAAGTATGGCAAGGCATACAACGCCTACCAGAAGCGCCTGCCAGCTGAAGGTGCCCATAGCGTGAATGTTGGCTTCGATCTTTTCAAGGGTCTCAATGGGCTTGACACCCTCTGCATACTGAAGACCGAGGAAATCCTTGATCTGACCCACAAGGATAGTTACCGCAATACCTGCGGTAAAGCCTGTAGTTATGGTATAGGGTATGTACTTGATAAGTCCACCAAGCTTGAATATACCCATAAGCACCAGCATAACGCCCGCAAGGATGGTAGCGATAACAAGACCCTCCATACCCTGCGTTGCAACGATACCTGCAACGATAGAGGCAAACGCGGCGGTGGGACCTGCGATCTGCACGCGGCTACCACCAAGGAAGGATACGATAAAGCCTGCGAATATGGCGGTATAAACACCGCAGGCAGGCTCAACGCCGGATGCCAGCGCCAGAGCAATAGACAGAGGCAGAGCAATGATAGCAACTATCACACCTGCGATAATATCCTTTGTAAGCTGAGAGCCCGAGTAATTTTTCATAACAGAAAACAGCTTGGGCTTAAGATAAAATGACTTCAAAACATACATCTCCTTTTGATTTCTTCTGTTGACCATGATATACTACCACAGGCAAAAAGCAAAGTCAATAAACATTTTTTTAAAAACTTTGATTTTTTTGAAAAAAAGGGTTGACAAACCTATCTCGTTATGTTATACTATCGCTCGTACCGCAGAGGTCACAGCAATATATGCGAGAGTGGCGGAACTGGCAGACGCGCACGTTTGAGGGGCGTGTGGTTCACACCGTACGGGTTCAAGTCCCGTTTCTCGCACCACGAAAAAGGATGCTTCGGCATCCTTTTTTCGTGGTGCAGCTAAATTCGGCTTCGCCGAGCTAAATTGGGTGAACCCAGCTAAATTCCTAACGGAGCTAAATGTGCTCCGCACGCTATAGCCGAATTTAATTTAGCTGTACGAAGTGCAATTTAGCTATTGCGTCAGCAATAATTTAGCTGCGTAGCAATTTAGCTTTAATACTCCAAAACTGCCTTGATTTCATTTCGGGTTTGTAGTATAATAATCATAATATCAATCGCAAGCTGCAAAACGCTGTAGGAGAACTCAAAATGAAAAACAGACCTGTTATCACCGGTATAATAGCCGTCGTTTCCCCTGTGCCCCTGTTTGTTTTAAGTATACTGTGGTCTTGGATATGCTTTTTTGGTATCGGTATGGGTCTGCTGAATTATGATCCTGTTCCTCTGTGGATGCTTATCCTCTCCTTATTACCTTTACTGATCAGTCCGACCTTGGGGTTGTTAGGTATCATACACGGTATCGCAAAGATAAAGACAAATAAGGCGTGGTTAGGTGTTTTATTATCGGTTATTTCCCTTATCGAAAACCTCCTAATCTTTGGAGTGATGATGTATCTCAGCCAATTTTAAACATCAAAAAGGATGCCCTATGGCATCCTTTCTTAATATTCTATCATCCCTTCTGCCTTAAGTGCCCTCGCCAGCACCGCAAGCACTCTCATGGTACCGTAGGACAGATCAAGGTCATCGGGTGCGGCACCGAAGAAATAACCCTTACGGTAAAGCGCCATTATAGGGGCATACGCCCATTCGGGCAGCTCGTCCCAATAGTGATAGATTCTTTCCTTTGAGGTGTCTATCATCGCCTGTACCTCTTCTCTTGTCAATTTATTTTCCTCCTTTGTAAGCTCTGCCTGTATCATGGCAAGAAACCTGTTCCAGCCCATATCAAGAGTACGGTGAGGACAGTATTTACCGCTGAAATCCTGATGCTTTCGCACACGGGATATATCCCAGCCGTATTCCTTAAGCTTACCTGCTATAAATACGGCAGCATTCTTTTCAGCCTGTATAAATCTCTCGCCGCCTGATTTTGAATAGCATATCTCAAGACCGATAAACTCTCTGTTTCCCTCGCCTTCCCTGCCGTCACCTGCATGGAAGGCGTTTCTGTTTTCGGGTATACCCTGTATTACCTCCTTATCATCCACTGCATAGTGGAAGGAGGTGGCAAGGTTATTGCCTGTCATATATGCTATCTCGTTTTCGGCTGTGGCATCGTTATTAGTATTATGTACGCATATCCCTATAGGTACCATAGGATAGGGACATTTAAGCGGATGTTTTGATACAGATACAAGTCTCTTTTTTATCTCCATATCAGCCCTCCTTTTTCTCGTGCTGAGTGCCAAAGTAGAAGGCTATCACCGAGGACGTGATTATTATCACATTATCGGCAGAAATCTCTCCCTTCAGGCTGAGTACGGCAAAGACCGCCAGCACCACAAAGGTGACTATAGTCTTTACCTTGATTAAATTTGCAATATTCTTAAGCATTTTTACCTCCTTATGTAACTACGTCCCAAGATCTTACCTTGTCTTTGATTTCATCTATGAAAGAGTTTCCTCCAAGGGACTTGTATGCTTCATAGAGCAAATTGAAGTTTTCGATCTCGTACTGCCGTATCTCTTTTTCACTGCGGTTACCGTAATAGATACGCAGCATCTCACTTCTCAGTTGACAGAGCTGACCCCTTTTTATTTTATGATTGTTGACCCACACAGGTGTCATAGCGGCTATGATGGCAATGATCTCCGCCAAGAAGAATGAAAGCGTTATCTTATCCATAGCTCCTCCTTAATCTATCGGCTCGTTGACGGTTATTATACTGTCAGCTCCGAGTGAAGATGTACACAATCTAATATAGACTGCATCAGCCGCATTTCCTCCGGGCATTTTAAACTGTACAACTTCACCATTTTCTTCCGTAACGTTTGAAGTCCAAGCGGTCAGTATATTTGTTCCTTTTATGGTATTTATGCTGCTCAGACTGCTGTCATAATAAGATAACCTGCTGTTATCGTCACCTACGGCGAAGCCTACATTTTTAAATCTAACAACGTCACCCGGCACCACCGGTATAAATCCAGTAACACTGACTCCAGCTCTCGTACCGATGTTACCACCGGTAATATACGAATTTTCCTTATAACCTTTACCATTGTATATCGTACCGTCCGTATCGGTAGATATCGGAATTTGGTTAACGTATGACGTTATCTTAATTGCATTAGCGGAAATAGTTATATTACCTGTAACAGAGGGTATATTGATCACTCCGTTGCTGTACACACTTGATGTAATATCCGTACCGCCCATAGTTACACTAACTCCACCCAGATCGTATCCGTCAGCAGGTGTCAACGTTGCGGTATAAGGCTGATTTTCCTCCCAACTGATAGAGGTCTCGGAAGAACTTACATTGGAAAGAGTATAACCGACCGTATAGTACGTGGTTGCCGCATAACCTATAACTCTGTCATAGCCTGAGCCATAGCAGAAGGAGTATATCTTTTCTTCGGAAGGATTAACTACATTTATTACAAAAGCACAATCCTCATAAGTTCCTTCTACCTTGTCATAGGTGGTTGCTTCACCCCAGTTAATGCCGTACTGTGTAACATCGGCATACTGATTCTGTCTGTAATATCCACTGTTAGGAACTGCAACTCTCCAAGCGTCAAATTTAGTTCCTGTACTATTGGCTATAGTATGCAATTTTGAGGTACTGAAACAATGAACGTGTCCGTGGAAACCTGCTACAAACTTCGCGCCGTTATGACCGTTGTAATTAAAGGTTGTACCGTTTTGTGTGGTACTTGTTCCCTCGACGTAAGCCTTGACTATGTTCGCCGCGTTGTACATACCGTAGGCGTAAAAATCCAAGGGGAAATGAGACAGCACCGTAACGCTCCAGGATGACGCATCGCTCTTGCTTCCCACGTCATAAAGAGTCTGCGCAAACCACTGTAACTGAGCGGGAGACATAGCGTAGGAGGTTGCAGAGCCGTAGAGAGTTTCACCCTCGGAGGAGTTGAGACATATCACACGAAGCTTCTTATCGGCAAAATCTCTGTAGCAATAACCGTACTCGGTACTACCGTAAGTTGCACCCTCGCAATACTTACCTATGGCATTGAAAAGGTATTCTTTGCCCACCAAGGTGGCGTTTGCTGCACCCTCTGCCGTGTTATACTGTCCCGTATCGTGGTTGCCCACACAACGGAATTGCGGAATACCCTTGTAGGCTTCGTCAAGATAAGAAGCAAACTCACCTATCTGCTGCTTTAAGTCTGCGCTTGTGGTAGTGCCGTGACCGAAAGAGAAATCACCTAAATGACAGTTAAAATCCACATTTAAAGCATAAGAAAGGATCTTTGCCGCCATAGCAGCGTGGAGATTACTCTTATTCATAAGAGGTCCCCAGCCGTTACTCTGTGCGCCGACGTGGTGGGAGTCCGACATCGCCATAAAGACTATACTGTCACTCTTTCGTACCTGCTCAACCTTTTTTGCAACGTCAAAAACGGCAGTCTTGATATAGCCGGGAATATTTGCTTGGTTGATAATTTCCTCGGTTTTGATAGCCCTTAT
>JAZRQH010000074.1:0-6034 GCA_045649645.1 Eubacteriales bacterium | reverse complement strand
AACCTCGTCTACCATATTGAACTTGGGTGCGATGATAGCCGCGTGCTTCTTCATCTGCTCCTTGATGCCGTCGAGATTGCCGAAGTACTTGACGTGGCGCATCTGGTTGAGCTTGTCGTGACCGATGGTCTGAACGGTCATGACCTTCTTGATCGCCTCTATGTTGTGCTTGGAGGATGCGATAACTGCAAGACCCGAGCCGGGGAAGGAGATCTTGGAGGTAGAGGTAAATACGTACGCCATATTGTCGTTACCGTACTTAGCGCACTCCTTGATGATGGAGGGCTGCTTTGCCGCCTCGTTGCCGAGGAAGTGGATAATGTAAGCATCGTCCCAGAAGATTCTGAAATCCTTTGCCGCGGGCTTCATGGAAGCAAGACGGGCGATGACCTCGTCGGAGAAAATAACACCGGTGGGGTTAGAGTACTTAGGTACACACCAGATACCCTTGATGGAAGCATCCTCTGCTACAAGTCTCTCAACCGTATCCATATCGGGACCGTCTTCCTTCATTTCGACGGTTATCATCTCGATGCCCATCTTTTCGCAGATGGAGAAATGTCTGTCATAGCCGGGAGCGGGGCAGAGGAACTTGATCTTGCCCTGTGCTGCCCAAGGGGTAGAGCCCTCATCCTCAACACCGAAGATCATATTTCTTGCAAAGGTGTCGAACATAAGGTTAAGGGAGGAGTTGCCGCCGACGATAAGGTTCTCAGCGGGAATGTCAAGAAGCTCGGCGAAGATACGCTTTGCCTCGGGGATGCCGTCAAGAACGCCGTAGTTACGGCAGTCTGTGCCTGCCTCGGTCATGCAGTCCTCTTTGGTCTTAAGGATGCCCAGCATATCCTGTGTCAGGTTAAGCTGCTCCTTGTCAAGGATACCTCTTGCCATGTTGAGCTTGAGGTTCTTTGCCTTTAATTCTTCAAATTCTTTGTCAAGCGCCGCCTTTGTGCTTTCAAGCTCAGCGGCTGTAAGCTGTGTGTATTCCATTTATTATAATAACTCCATTAGAAATCTGCGTTGCCCGTTGTACGGGGGAAGGACTGTACGTCACGGATGTTGGAAATACCGGTAACGTACATAATAAGTCTCTCAAAGCCGAGACCGAAGCCTGCGTGCTTTGCACCGCCAAAGCGGCGAAGGTCAACGTACCACTTGTAGTCCTCTTCGTTAAGACCGAACTTTTCAAGGGACTCAAGAAGAACGTCAAGTCTCTCTTCTCTCTGAGAACCGCCAACCAGCTCACCGACACCGGGAACAAGAAGGTCCATTGCGGCAACTGTCTTCTGGTCGTCGTTGACACGCATATAGAACGCCTTGATATCGCGGGGCCAGTCGGTAACGAATACGGGCTTGCCGTATACCTTTTCGGTGAGGTATCTCTCGTGCTCGGTCTGGAGGTCCATACCCCACTCAGCGGGATAATCGAACTTCTCACCGGACTTCTGAAGGATATCAACTGCCTCGGTATAGGTTACGCGTGCAAAGTCGCTGTTGACAATATTGTTAAGTCTGTCAAGGAGAGTGTTGTCCATAAACTTATTAAAGAACTCAAGCTCTGTGGGGCAGTTCTCCATGATATAACCGATAACGTACTTGAGCATCTTTTCGCAGAGCTCCATGTCGTCTGCGAGATCTGCAAACGCCATCTCGGGCTCCATCATCCAGAACTCTGCTGCGTGTCTGGGAGTGTTGGAGTTCTCTGCACGGAAGGTGGGACCGAAGGTATAAACGTTAGCAAACGCCATAGCGTAGCATTCAACGTTGAGCTGACCGGATACAGTCAGGTTAGCGGACTTGCCGAAGAAGTCCTGAGAATAATCTATCTCGCCATTCTCGGTACGGGGAGGGTTGTCCATATCAAGGGTGGTGATACGGAACATCTCGCCTGCACCCTCACAGTCGGAGGCTGTGATGATGGGGGTGTGTACGTATACAAAGTTGTTCTCCGCAAAGAACTTGTGGATACCCTGTGCCGCAACCGAGCGAACACGGAACACCGCGTTGAAGGTGTTGGTACGGGGACGAAGGTGTGCTATGGTACGAAGGAACTCCATAGAGTGTCTCTTCTTCTGGAGAGGATATTCGGGAACGCTTGTACCCGTAATCTCTACAGCCTCAGCCTTAAGCTCAAAGGGCTGCTTTGCCTCGGGGGTAAGCTCAAGAGTACCCTCGCAAACGAAGGATGCGCCTACGTTCTGCTTAGCTACGTCCTTGTAGTTTTCTAACTTTGCATCCTCAAAAACTACCTGCAGGCAGGGGAAGGTTGAACCGTCGTTAAGCTCGATAAAGCCGAAAACGTTTGAAGCACGGATGGAACGCGCCCAGCCTGCAACGGTGATCTTCTGACCTGCGTATTTTTCGGGGGAAGCAAACAGTTCTTTAATTGTAACTCGCTTCATTTCTATATCTCCTTTGATGGATTGGCATAATAATATACTATTATATAATATATTTTCCAAAAATACAATAGTTTATTTTGAAAAAATGCGTAATGCGGAGTGCGGAATGCGGAATTAAAGGTTGATTTTTGCACTTTAGCGCAAAAATCCTCCATAATTCTGCACTCTGTATTCAAAAAAGGCACTCTCACGAGTGCCTTTTTATTATTCTATTTCGGCTGTATCGTCAGCTGCCGCTGTTGTGTCAGCTGTGGTGTCTGCCGTCTGGTTGAATGCGGTTTCGGGGATCACGTCGGGAAGTGTGTAGAGAGCGTTGGAGTCAACGTCTACGGTATAAGCCTCCTGCCAGCCCTCAACGGTCTCGGTGATGTATGTCTGGAGCATTGCGCTGTAAGCGTCGTTCTGCCACTGAGCTCTGCCCTCGCCTACGTAGTACATTACGTGGTAGCCGTACTGGGTCTTAACAACGCCTGTGTCGCCTTCAACTCTTGCGGCGTCAAAGAGCCAGTTCTCAAACTCTGCAACCATATCGCCCTTCTTTACGTTCTCGTAAAGGGAGTTGGAATCCTCGTTGTTCTCCTTTGCCAGAGCATCAAACGCCTCTGCGGTCTTGTCGCCTGCCTGGTAGGTAGCAAGGATCTCGTCAGCCTTTGCCTTAGCATCGTCGTCAGAGAGCGCAGCACCTGTCTTGATAAGGATGTGACGTACGTCTCTTGTAGCGTCCTCTACACGGTATGCGGTCTTCTCAAGCATGTATACTGTGTATGTGCCTGCGCCGTCATCGATGAGAGTAACATCGCCTACTGCGCGCTCAGCTGCAAACGCCCATGTGGAGAGGTCTGTGCCCTCGGAGTAAGCGGCTGCTGTGGTAACTGCCTCAGACTGAGTCTTGATCTCGTCCTCGGTGAGGGGTGTTTCAAGGGTGCTGTTTGCCTCGGTGAGGTTTGCTGCAACCCAAGCTACGAAAGCATCCTTGCTTGTAGCTGCTGCCTTGAGAGCCTCTGCATCAGCCTTAGCCTCAGCGTAAGCCTTGTTCTTTGTAGCCTCGTCAGCGTCCTCTGCAACGTCAGCCTTTATAGCATAGGAGCGGTAGTCAACCTTGTCAAGGCTGTTCTTGTTGGTGATATAGTAGGTCTCAAAGTCCTCGTTTGTGATAGAATCGCTGTACTCACCCTCTACCTTGTTGTAGTACTCGGAAGCGTAGATCTGGAGCGCAAGAGCGTCACGTACGTCGGTCTCCTTGACACCTGCACCGAAGATGTTGAGAAGGTACTTTTCAAAGTCAACCTTCATAGATTCAGCGGTAGCCTTAAGAGCGTCGATCTGTTCGTCGATCTTGCCCTTGAGGTCGTCAACCTCAAAGCCTGCGTCGATACCTGCCTCTGCATAGAGGAGGTAGCCGTTAACGGTGTTGGCTGTGTTGTTGAGGAAGTAGTCGAACCAGCTTGTCTCCTCGTCATAAGCCTGACTCTTCATAGAGCTGTGAGGATCAAGACCCATGTACTGGAAGTATGTGCCGTACTGGTTGTAGGTGTTGTAGAAGTCGGAGAAGTAGAAGTAGGTCATCATACAGTTGTTGACCTTGTAGTTCTCGGATTCAAGTGCGATCTCTTTTCTCATGGAAGCGCCGGAGTTGAGGTGCTTGGAGTAAAGAACACCGCCTGCGATGAATGCAGCGGAGAGGATAACGATAGCGAGGAGAGCCGCTACGATAACTCTTACTGTACGCTGCTTCTGTGAAACGTATTTCTTAGTTGCCATGATAATTCCTTTCGTATGTAAAAAATATCTTTATAAGTATAAACCTTATTTGTGAATGTATAGTGAAATTTTTGTGAACATAATTAACATTTCAGCGGTTGAATTGTTACCCGAAACGTGTTATAATAATATTTGGAGACAAAATAACTGAAAACGAGGTTAGTCCATGGAAATAAATAATAGTGTTTTTGAAAGCTTTGAGGGCGAAATACGCCAGTATCTGGCGCAGATGCAGCTGTACGATGCCGCCATCAAGGAGGTCAAGACCAAGCTTGAGATACTGGACAACGAGTTCAGTATAAAATACGACCACAATCCGATACATTATATAGAGTCCCGTCTGAAATCCCCCGTGAGCATTACGCAGAAGCTCATAAGACGAGACCTGCCCCTGAATCTGGAATCCTTGAAGACCGGAATGAACGATATCGCAGGCATACGTGTAATATGCAACTATCTTGACGATATTTATCATATAGCCGATCTTTTGACGGGACAGGATGACGTCAAGCTGATCCTGCGCCGTGACTACATCAAGTATCCCAAGGAAAGCGGTTACCGAAGTCTTCATCTGGTTATCGAGATCCCTGTTTTCTTAGCCGAAAGGGTAGAGCACGTCAAGTGTGAGGTGCAGGTACGTACCATTGCCATGGACTTCTGGGCAAGCCTTGAGCATCAGCTCAAGTATAAGGGAAGGACCGACGTATCCGAGGAGCTGAGAAACCGTCTCAAGATATGTGCCGACGCCATCACAGAGGTGGACGTGGAGATGCAGGAGATACATAAGGATATTTTAAAATCAGGGGAGTCGAACTAATATGCATTTTGACGGAGATTTTAGGCTATTTTGCCCGTTTCCGTTCTTGACTTGCACCTGAAGGAAAGGACTGACGAGGAGTGAACGTAGTAACTCTTGGAAAATCATTAGGCTTTATAAAGCAGCTTACCGATATATCCGCATCCACCGTGGCTCCGGTAAACACACCGCCGCAGAAGCCTGCTTTTACACCCGACGGGGACAGAAGTATTTACGCCGTGCCCGAGAGCGAGGGCGTGTCCTCGGATATGCTCTGCAGCTATATTGAAGAGATATATAACAATAAAAGCATAAACGTACAGGGACTCATCGTGTCCCGTCACGGCAAGACTCTTTTGAAGATAGGCTTTGATTCCTGGGACTGCGACGTATGGAAGTGCGCCTTCTCTCAGTCAAAGAGCGTTACCTCCATAGCCATAGGTATGCTCATGGAGGACGGACTCCTTACTCCCAACACCACGGTGGCCGACGTCTTCGGTAAAAAGGTACCCGCGCTCTATAAGAGCAAATTCAAGGAGATGACTATTCTTCATCTTCTCAATATGTCAAGCGGAGCCGTTTTTAACGAGCTTATGTGTATCACCACCGACAACTGGGTCAAGGGCTTTTTTACCACGGGCTCAAGCTTTGCACCGGGTGAAAAATTCAACTATAACAGTCTTAATACCTATATGCTCTCGGTGATCGTATCCGTGCTTACCGGCAAGAGCATGGCTGATTTTCTTGACGAAAGACTCTTTGGTCCTCTGGGTATAACCAACTATTTTTGGGAACAGTGTCCTAAAGGTGCCAACCGCGGCGGCTGGGGACTCTTTATCAAGACCTCCGACCTTGTCAAGATAGGACAGATGCTTTTACAGAACGGCGAGTGGGAGGGTAAGCGCATACTTTCTGAAAAATATATCCGTGCCGCCACCGAAAAGCGTATCAGCGTTCCCGAGGGAGCAGGCGACTACGACTACGGACTTCAGATATGGACCGCCCGTGATTACAACGGATTTTTGTTTAACGGAATGCTTGGGCAGAATATGTTCTGCTTCCGTGACAGCGGTAT
>JAZRQH010000073.1:0-2274 GCA_045649645.1 Eubacteriales bacterium | reverse complement strand
ACCTGTCATTCCCTTGTAGTCATAGCTGGATATACGGAAGAAACGCATATCACGGTTATCGTTAAAGTCATACTGAAGATCGCCGCCGCGCCCCTGGATATTAAGGTCAAATATCTGCTCACCAAGGCTGTACATTACGTTGGACTGACCAATAATATAATATACGTCACCGATAAGGATATCCTTGATCGTGATAACACCGTCAGCAGATTCTACTGTGATATCCTGAGGCTCGGTATTATATGCAAAGGTATTAGCAAAGGTTGCCTTCCAGCTACCGTCAGCACCGACCTTGGCGGAGGTTCTTTCACCCGCCAGAGATACTACCACGTCACCGCTTGAGGCATCGGCAAAGCCCCATACAGACAGAGCCTCGTCACGCTGGAGTATCATATTGTCACCAAATGCTTTTGATATTCTTACCCCCGTTGCGGTAGGTTCTGCAACGGTTATCTTGGGTATTACTCTTGTTTCGGTCTCTGCGCAGAGTGTACAGCTTCTGGTCTCTACGCCTTCCGCCTCCTCGGTGGCAGGTGTTGTTACTACCCACTCACCCCATATATGCTCGCAGGAAGGAAGATCGCTTTCCTCAACCGTTATGAGGTAGAAGTTATAGGATTCATCGTCGTACTGAACCATAAAGCTCCACTTACCCTCAGTATCAAGATTGATAACTATATTACCGTCGGCATCTATAGCGTCAGCCTTGAGGGTGACGGCACCGGGTGCGTTCTTGATACCGTTTGCAGTGGTGTACCTGCCGGGAGCATATCTTACCATATGAAGTCCGTCAAGGTCTGAGATAACAACGGTATCACCGTCCTGTAGGAACGTGGGTACCTTCTGCTCGATGCTCAGGTGCTCTACGTGCTTGTAGCCTGTTACGTACTCAACGATAACGGTAACGTCACCTGCTTCACGGTACTGTATCATATAGGACTCTGCGTCCTTGATGGCTGTCTTGTTGTTGAAGCAACGAAGCAAAGGCGCCTTCTTGATCTCTGCTATAGAGTTGTACCTGCCGTAAGCACTTCTGATAATCTTAACACCGGGGATATTGCCGACGGTAAGCTGAAGACCGTTCTGAGTGAAGGTAGGAACGTCAACGGTAAGGTCAATATAAAGAACATCCTGTGTTCCGTCATTATAACGGATAAGAACCGTATGTACACCGGGGGTGGCAGTGGTATATGTAAAGTCGTGTGTCGCAAAGCATTTAGCAAGCTTGGTTGCCGCCGCCTGATACTTTGTTGTTGCATTGTTCTTGATCTCGGAATAGTCAGCGTATCTGCCCTGAGCTATCCACATATCCTTGTAGTTTTCGCCAAAGTCCTTGACTGTTAGTCTGAGACCGTCGGATTCAAGGTAAGGTGTAATCTCCGTTACATCTGCATAGAGGAAATACTGTGAGCCATCGTTAAGTCTTACCCAGAAGGTATACTCACCGACCCAAGGTACCTCATAGGTCATAACACCGTCAACGGTATAGTTGGCAACGAGGGTAGCCGAAAGTGTCTGATTCTTCTCTGCCGCTCTCACCTCTGCGCCTGTGGTATAGTGACCGATGGCATATCTGATCTCCTTGATATCTGTGATATTATCAAGAATTACCGTATAGTTATTAACGCTTACAACTGTTGGCTCGGTTGTGAGCTTGGGGATCTCTCTGGTTTCGGTGGCACCGCATCCGCGACGGCAGGTTCTTGTTTCAATACCTGCATCATTAACCGTAGGCTCTGTTGTTATTGCCCAATCGTTCCACACGTGACCGATAGCCGCAACAGATTCTGTATAGCTCTCGCCACAGCTACAGGTATAGGTCATAACACCCTCTGTTTCACATGCGGGCATGGTGGTCATCTTGCCTGTATAGCTATGCTCGTGAGGAGCAACACTACCCCAGACAGCATAAAGAGTGATCGGCTCGGTTACATTATATTCTTCACCTGCCGCATAGAACTTTCCCGTTCCATCCGCTTTGGTATTCCAGCCTGCAAGAGTATCGTCCTTTTCGGGAATAGCTACAAGACCGCTGTATCCTTCGCGGTTAGCTCTAAGTGTACCGTTATCATCTGCATATTCGGTATGATCACCTGTACCGAGCACGGTGTATGCGTCACCGTCGGTGATATAGTTAAAGTCCTGTACGGTAGTGCCCGTACCATCATTCATATCATAGGTAACGACGGGATCCCATGCGGCATAAACAATAATGTTCTTACCGTAAGGAACACGGCTTTCATTTACCATGAATACAGAGCTCTTATATGCGTT
>JAZRQH010000072.1:0-3907 GCA_045649645.1 Eubacteriales bacterium | reverse complement strand
TCCCCTCACTTACCGCATCGGCAATAACGCTTATTATGTATATAGGAGAAATGTGTCTTTTAAGCGGTAATCTCTATATACTCGGAAAGGGATTTTTGTTTGAGCCGTTACCCTTCATTGTGTTGTCGGCTGCTGACATACTTATAGTTATTGCAAGCGGTGCGTTGACACTTCTCGTTTGTAAGTTAATAAATAAAAAATAAAAGAAGATTTTGCATTTTGCATTTAAAAAATCCGTCTCATTTACGAGACGGATTTTTCTTTTGTTTATGTAATGAAGCGCAAAAGTATGCTGTTATAGGTACGGTCAGTATTACCGCAAAGGAGCCTGTCAGGGCTTGCAGAATTTCAAGCGCGAGGAAATCCGAGGACAGGAAACGGTGCAGGGACGTGCCGTATGCCAGCATCAGGATGATAGAGGACACCGCACCGCCGGTAAAGGCAAGCACCAGAGTCTGGCACATAGTACCGATCATATCTCTGCCGATATTCATACCGCTGGTATAAAGCTCGTTTTTG
The DNA here is from genome assembly GCA_045649645.1 of Eubacteriales bacterium. Lineage (GTDB taxonomy): Bacteria > Bacillota > Clostridia > Oscillospirales > CAG-272 > RGIG7300. The sequence goes on along the minus strand of JAZRQH010000072.1, from coordinate 3,388 downwards.
GTAATATCCCTTTTGGTCTCCACGATCTCAAAGAGAGCGGAGGCTATAGACATTGCGGTATCCATAACCGCACCCAGGGATGCCAGAAGAATACTTGAGAAGAGGATCTCACCTATGCGTAAGCCTGTTCCTCGTGATACCAGTATCATGGTCTCGGTCTCTTCAAGCACGTATCCGTTTACGGTCAGCAGTCTTGCCACGATAGCATAGAGTACCGCAGAGGCCGCAAGACCTATAAGGGTCGAGAATATAGCCGCCCCCGTTTTTTTAGAGAAGCCGTTGAGCAGTATCAGCGTTACCGCCGATATCGCCATACAGGAGATAAGGGTAGCTATGACCACCGAGTGTCCGTTGAACACCGCGGGGATCAGCCCACCACCGATGATAAGCATCGATACCACGAGGGCTATTGCCGCATACAGACCCTTAAGCTTACCCACAAGGCATATCACCGCAATGAATATTACAAAGGCGGCGATCATACCCACCGAGCGGTCGTAGTTGTAGAGGCTGTAGCCGGGGGTGATACCCTCGGGCTCGTCGCACTTGACTACCACTCTCGTACCGACGCCCACTTCGATGGAATGGGTGGAGCTGAGTATGTTGTCAAAGGTAATTTCTCTTTTGTCTGATAGCCGTACCGTGACGTTTTGTACACCCACGTTTCTGCCGGGCAGGTCTGTGCTGGGCTCAAGCTCTTGGGAGTGAACGGCTATGACCCTGCCGCGGACGTAAGAAATGCTTTCGTTATTATATAGCTCATAGTCTACGGGGTTGGTCATCCATACGGCGAAGACACCGATAAGGATAACGGCTATCATTATATACGGAAATAATTTTTTAAGCATAGTATCAGTTACGGAACTCGTCAAAGGCCTTGAACATTACGGTAGCCTGAGCTCTTGTTGCGGTGCCGTTGGGATCAAGGTAGCTTACTCCGTCCTTGCCTACACCAGAGATAAGACCTGCGTAAACAGCCCATTCAACGGGAGCCTTTGCCCATTCCTGAAGCTTTGCTATATCGGGGAATGCGCTAAGCTCTGCCTTGCCGTCAACTGCTATATTCTTGCTCTCGGAATAAACGTAGAAGAATCTTGCAAGCTGAGAACGGGTTATGTTGTTGTTGGGTCCGAACTTAGTCTCGGAGATGCCGCTGGTGTAGTTGTTTTCAACCGCCCAGCAAACTACCTCGTTGTACCAATGAGAGGTCTTTACATCCTCGAAGCCTGCATTCACCGTGTCGTACGTTGTAAGATCCACCCCGTCGAGCTTTGCAAGGATGGTCAAGAACTGCGCTCTCGTAAGGTTGCCCGAGGGAACGAAGGTGGTCTCGGTCATACCTGCAACGTAGCCCTTGTTTACACAGTAGCTTACTGCGGGATAGAACCAGTGGTTAGGCTTAACGTCTGTGAAGGGAAGATCCTTTATCTCCCTCTGTACTCTAAGAGAGGTAAGGTCAAAGTATATATCGTCCGAATATGCATTGCACTGATAGAGCTCAACTGCGATGAGGTTGCCCTCTTCCTTCAGGTTCAGGGAATCAATCACTGCGGGGTCGTCTATCTTAAAGGGCAGATGCTGAGATGTTAGGTCAAGAGGAGTATCTCTGTCACAGCCCGAGTAACCCATATTTTCTCCTGCCATAAAGCAGTTATACTGCTTTATCATCACGCCGTTGACGTATATAGTTACCGCATCGTCAAACCATGTGTCAAAGAGAAGTGCGGTTACAGAATCGGGGTCAGCAACGTTAAACGTGGTACGGAAGAAATAGTTAGGAAGGACCTCACCCTCCTGATCGTGACCCTCGGGGAACCAGAGGTTGATAAGGGTGTTGGGAGTGCCTGCGGTATGCTGGGCGAGCTCTCCGTTTATAGAGCCAAAGGGTCCCTTGGCGCTCTTCCAGTCCTCGGGAGTATATTCCTCGGTGGTCCAACGGTATTCGTCGTATCCGTCCTCGAAGTCAAAGGGCCATACGCCGAAGTCGTTATATTCCCATACTGTATCATGGCTTATGAGCTTTTCTTCATCCAGGGGGATAAACTTGCGCTCAACCGTTGCGGTATTACCCGCCTTATCGGTAACCGTATAGGTAACGGTGGAGATAGCGTAGGGGTTGACGCTTCCGCTATAGCTGATGGCATCGCTTATGTCACCGTCTACGTTATCGTATGCGGTAATGCCCGCCATGAGCTCGGGGATATCGTCGGTATAATAATAGGTAGTGTTGGGAACGTTCAGTGTAGGAGCGAACTTGTCCTCCTCGACGCTTCTGTGGATAGCAAAGAAGTCCACAAGATCGCCTATCTCGTTGTTTTGTCCGCAGCGGTAGGTATAAACCGCCATATAGTCGGGAGTAACGTCTACCTTCGTGATGTTGGCAACGTTCTCCTGATTTGCGTTTGCCGCAAAGGGAAGGGGCTTGCTTGTTATCTCATAGAACTTGGATCCTGAAGAGGAGTTCATGGTGAAGAATACTACGTCACCCTCTTCAGGGCTGCGCATACTACCGAACTCGTCTCCCCATACCGGCTCGTACTTCGCTGCATCGTCGATAATATCAGAGGAGTTGATCATATAGGTTCTTGTGTATATATGGTCGTGACCCATCATTACCGCATCTACGCCAAGACGGGAGAATGCCGCCGAGTAGATGTCTCTCTTTTCGTTGGTCTCGAGGTAGCGGGAAGCCGCGCCCGAGAAGAGAGAGTCGTGGAATGAAACTATAGTCCATACAGGCTCACCGTAGGCGGCGGTATATTCCCCTATTGCCTTTTCGGTATATGCCATATGTGCAGCCTCGCTCTCGTACTGGAAGTTGAGAACGATAATAAGCATTCCGTCGTGAGCGACCCAGTAGTTGCCGCCGTATATACCGCCATCTGTGAGAGTGGACTGGTCAACGTCTGTGTATGTAAAGTGCTCGCTGTAGTTTGCGCCGCGGTCATCGTGATTACCGAGGATGGTCACCATGGGCAGAGAGCGCAGATATTCGGGATAGCTGAAGTAATCAAACTCAGCCTCAACGTCTCCCGAGTTTGTCTGGTCGCCTAAGCTGATGATGAACTCTACGTCGTTGCCGAACCAGTTTTTTGCTTTTTCAAGGGATATGTTCCAGGTCTCACCGTCAACGTTGGAGTTTACCTGAGGGTCACCTACCGCAAGGAAGGAGAAGCATCCGTCGTCGGTGTTACCTACAGAGGTGTAGTAGACCTCGGACCAGCCTGTAAGCTCGTTACCAACGCGGTAAGCGTAGTCTGTGTCCGATTTAAGCCCCGTCATTTTTGCACGGCAAACACCGGGAGTCTTAGTTGCCTGAGAGGTATATGCGTTTGCGGGGAATATCCCGTCGGTAACCTTGTCGGCTTCCACCCACTGGATATATTCG